>JASFHH010000009.1:0-52143 GCA_050123335.1 Gammaproteobacteria bacterium | reverse complement strand
TATTAAAGCAATCGGTGATAACACCACACCATTACCAATTATGCAATGAACACTATCATGCAAAATCCCGGAAGGAATTAAATGCAATTTAATTATTTCACCATTAATCACCAAAGTATGACCTGCGTTATGCCCGCCCTGAAAACGCACCACTGCGTCGGCATGCTCCGTCAACAAATCAATAACTTTACCTTTACCTTCATCGCCCCATTGCGTCCCAACAACAACTAAATGATGATTGCTCATAAACTAATTACCTCAAAAATATGTATGCATGACAAATAGTATTACTGTACCTAGTAACATCAAGACGAAACCAATAATTCGCAGAACATTATCGCTTTTTTTTGCCATAATATTAGCCATCCGCCGCCACAAATTTGGTGCCAAAAACGGCAGCAACCCTTCCAAAATCAACACTAATGCAAGTGCTGCAATTAAATCATATATCATAAACACACCTATAATTTTTTCAATAACGAAAATGGCAATTTCACTTCAAGCAAAAAATCACCATTCTCCGCAAATTGCTCATTTAGTACAGCATTTAAATCATACAATCGAGATCTTAGTAAACCAGATTTAGCTGTTATACGCAAGCAACAATGTACTTTCTCACCAGACAAACATTCAACTACTGCTTGCTGTAATAACTCAATTCCTTCTCCAGTTTTAGCTGAAACCCAAACCCGCGTTGGTTTGCTATCACGATCACGTTCAATTATTGGTTGTTTATCCGACAACAAATCCAATTTATTAAAAACTTCCAATTGCAAAACATTTTCTGCATCAATTTGGCTTAAAACATTATTCACTTCTTTAATATACTCATGCCTTTCTGCATCATGCGCATCAACAATATGCAGCAACAAATCAGCATCTCT
This sequence comes from Gammaproteobacteria bacterium, assembly GCA_050123335.1. Classification (GTDB taxonomy): domain Bacteria; phylum Pseudomonadota; class Gammaproteobacteria; order UBA12402; family UBA12402; genus JASFHF01. The sequence continues at coordinate 51,259 of JASFHH010000009.1, read as the reverse complement.
AACTTCTTCCAAAGTTGCACGAAAAGCCTCAACTAAATCATGTGGTAAATTACGAATAAAACCAACCGTATCAGCTAACACCACTACACCCAATGCAGGCAATTCAATTCTACGCAATGTAGGATCGAGTGTTGCAAACAATTTGTCGGCAGCAAAAACTTTTGCTGTGGTAAGATAATTGAATAAGGTTGATTTACCTGCATTGGTGTAACCAACCAAAGACACCGTTGGAACTTCTGATTTCTGACGCTTACGTCGCGCTTCGTGACGCTGCTTGCGCACCTTCTCCAAACGCTGTTTGATATGCTTAATTCTAATTCGAATTAAACGCCTATCAGTTTCTAACTGCGTTTCACCAGGACCTCGCAACCCTATACCACCTTTTTGCCGCTCCAAGTGCGTCCAACCACGCACTAATCTAGTAGACAAATGTTGCAATTGAGCCAATTCAACCTGCAATTTTCCTTCAAAAGTACGCGCACGTTGTGCAAAAATATCTAAAATAAGGCCCGTACGATCTAAAACCCGCGCAGATAATAATTTTTCCAAATTTCTTTCTTGAGCCGGAGTTAAAGGATGATTAAAGATAACGATATCTGCTGCATGCTGCATTACTAATTGTTTAATTTCGTCTGCTTTACCACTGCCAACAAAATATTTTGCTGTAGGAATTTTTCTGCTTCCTGTAACAATTGAAACTGGATTAACACCAGCAGATAAAACCAACTCACGAAACTCTGCCAATTCTGCAGTAAAATCTTCATGTGTAAAATTGACTTGTACTAAAATTGCTTTTTCTAAATTCGATTCTGCAGAAGACAATAATCAGACTCCTATACCCATTATACTTCAAAATGCGAGATTTATAACAAATGATTTTGTACCATGAGAAGACATTTTAAACAAGTAATATCGGAAATATTGCGCGTTTAAAATGTCTTCTCATGGGGCAAAGGCAGAAGTTAGAAAATTGCATTTTGAAGTATAATGAGTATATAATCACCAAATTTTTCTTAATCTGGTTTAGACTTTACTGGAATTTCAATATTATACATGGGTACAATTGTAGAAACAGCACGTTTATAAACCAATTGTTTAATACCACTTTTTAACAAAATTATATTCTGATCAAAACTACTAATTTTACCCTGTAATTTTATTCCACTAACTAGATAAACCGAAACTGGAACCTCTTTATCAACTAAGATTTGCAAAAAATCGTCCTGCACTGCCATTGTTATTTTTCTCCTTAAAATTATTCAGGACAGGACTTATGCAAAATAAGTCCTGCGAAATCAAATTAATCCTCTTTATTTGTTTGGTTCCTCTTTCTTACCTTTTTTGGTCATTCCAGGAATATCATATTTTTTGTTGAACTTTTCTACCCTACCGGTAGTATCAACGATCTTCTGCTGACCAGTATAGAAAGGATGACATTTATTACAAACATCAATATGTAAATTCTCATTTAAAATAGATTGCGTTGTAAACTCATTACCGCAACTGCAAGTCACTTTTAGCTCGTTAGACGTTGGATGAATATCTGGCTTCATTACTTAACCTCAAAAAAATATATATATAGCCTATAACGCACAAAATTGCATAAAAAGACGAAACATAGTATCCAAATTGCACCAAATAATCAAGCAGCTAGTCGCAATTATTTCAAATATTACGCTATTGAAACTCACCTGCTTTACTATGCCCATAAACCAATAAACGCATAAAAATCAATATCTTACACAACTCGAGGGCTGCAATAACCATCCACCCACTCTTTTCCACGAGCAATATTGCATTTTTTTCGCCAAATTGTTGGCTTTTTAACCAATTGTTGCCTATAAAATATACATAAACAACCATGCTGTGGAATCCATTAGAATGTTTTATAATAAAATAACAATACATTTTCAAAAAGGCTTACCGAAAGGACAAGAACTAAAACAACTAAAGCAACTTTTTAAGGACAAAGAAGAACAAAAACGAAAACAACCTACTAAGAAGGACGAACTAGGAAAAATTAAAAAAGGAAATTATACACAAAAAAAATATTATACGCACCTCGCTAATTCCATTGAAAAATTACCAGATAATACTGTTAAAGCATTGTTTAAAAATGAAATTAAAAGTAATGAAACCATATATACAATTATACCAAATAACAACCATCAATCTGATAATCTTTTAGTATACCGCGCTTATCCACAAAGAAAGAAAATTAAAAAGATAATAAAGAAAATTGAAAATAAAATTAACGCACTAGATAAAAAATCAAAAGATAGAAAATTAAAAAAACTAGAAAAAAAACTAAAAAAATTAAACGAAAAATTTAAAAAATGCCCTATTCAGACTAAAGTCGTAAAACTGAATGTTTTTTTTACTAAAAAGAAAGATAAAAATGGATATGTTAAATTGAGAGAGATAAACGGAAAAAACATACACATATACCGTATCTCCCGTACTGGCAAAGAAGGCGATTTAAAGCGCTGGATAAAATATACAAAAAAATACAATTCTAATACTGTATACAGCGACTCAACAAAACCCACTCGCTATTATAATTGGCAAGACAAAACTTCTTATTACAAGGGGGCTATTTATCAAAAAAATCTGCAACAAAACCTGGATGATTATTTTGGAATAAGCAAAACTCTAGAAAAAAATTATTTTGCAACAAGCAAAACCCTAGAAAAAAAACTGGAAATTTTTCTTAAAATTATCGCAAAATTAAAGATCATGCATAAAAACAAGGATATTCATTCAGACCTAAAACCAGCTAATATAATGATTGATGAATATGATAAAATACATATAATTGACTTTAATATAACTGCGGAAGAAGGCAAACCCTTTCATGAAAATAGAATTGAAAATGCACGCAACTATAACTATTTATTTTTTTCGTTACCAATTTTAAACGGTACAGAAAAAAACCGCAGCAAGCAATTTGATATTTCTTCATTGGGCGTTACATTTTGGCTGATTTTAGGAGTTGAAAGAGAAGATTACGAAGGCTATAAAGAAATTTTGGAACAATATCGTCATAAATTAAAACTAAATACAAAAAAGCAAAAAAAAGAAATTGACAAATTAATCACTGGACAAAAAGAAGAAATTGGCAAATTAATTACTGAACAAAAAAAAGAAACTGACAAATTAATTGATGAGCAAAAAAAAGAAATTAACAAGTTAATTAAAGACAGCTTATCAACTAAAAATATCGATAAAAACATTATAAAATACATCCAAAAAATGATTTATATCAAACCTAAAGATTGCCCTACTCTTGAAAAAGTGGAAGAAAACTTTAAATCAGCGCTTCAAGAAGAAAAACAACGCAAAATTATCCGAACTGAATTAAACACTTGCTTCAATAAAATAGAAAAAAAAGTTAAAACTGAGAATAACAAAAATGAAGTTCGCATTTTTATAGAATCCTGCTTCAATAAGATAGAAAAAAAAGTTAACAACAAGAATAATAAACGCAACAACATAAAAAAGCCAAAACCCATCACACCTAAAAAACAACCTGTCAAACCTCCTAAAAAACCCAGGAAGATTTCAGTCAATACTAAGCCTATAGGTTTTAACCCACAAGCCACTTTTATCGCAGGACCAAGGGCAATCAAACCAAATCCCAATCAGATAATTCTCTGTTATGCTATTGCCGCAAGCATAGTCACACTTTCATTTGGTTTTTATATGATTACAACCTTTTTAAACATCACAAGAAAGATCCCAAATAGAAAAGAGTTGAGCAATAATTTTAACAGCATTGTAAAATTTTTACGACACGCTTAATTATTTGCCTCAAACCCAGGGTTGACGCACACACTAGCCCTTGGATGACCAGCTAAATCCTGCCTGGTTACTGGATTTTGATAACCACAATTAACCAAAATATCACTCACTTGCTGCGCTTGATCAAAACCATGCTCCAATAATAAATAACCACCCGACCTTAAATATTCCAAAGAAATCGCTGCAATTTTGCGGATAGCATCTAAACCATCTTCACCCGCAACCAAAGCAGAACGAGGCTCAAACTGCACATCCCCCTGACTTAAATGTGGATCATGTTCAGCAATATATGGCGGATTACTAACAATTAAATCAAACTGATAATCAGGCAACGATTCACAAAAGTCACCTAAAATGAACTTAATATTTTTAAGTTTCAAGTGATCTGCATTTTTTTTCGCAATTGCAATTGCCGCAGTAGAATTATCCATCGCAATTAGCTGCCAATTCGGCCGCGCATGTGCAATTGCCAATGCAATCGCCCCACTGCCAGTTCCCAAATCAGCAATTACACAAGATTTATCTGCCGGAAATAATTGTAATGTAATTTCGACTAACAGTTCTGTCTCTGACCGTGGAATTAAAACATCTTTAGTCACCAACAAAACCAGATCCCAAAATCCCTGATGACCTGTAATATATGCAATCGGCTCGCCCTGTGCACGTTGTTCAACCAGCTTAACAAAACGCTGATGCTGCGCCGAGGTTAAAACTTTATCTGGATTCGCATATAAATAAGCTTTGGTTTGATGCAATACATGTTCTAACAAAATTTCTGCATCTAATGCTGGTGTTGGTGAATCAATAAATTGCGTGGCTGCGTCTTTTAATGCCATAGAAATTGTGAAAAACTCAAGCACAATTATTCCTCCTGCACTTGCGCCAATAAATCAGCTTGATGCTCACGAATTAAAGGCTCAACTACTGAATCCAATGCACCTTCCATAACTTCAGATAATTTATATAAAGTTAAATTAATACGATGATCAGTTACGCGGCCTTGTGGATAATTATACGTACGAATACGCTCTGAACGATCACCGCTACCGACTAAATTACGCCGGGTTTGCGCTTGTTCAGTTTGTTGTTTGGTTTGCTCGGCGGCTAATAATTTAGCCTGCAACCACGACATCGCTTTAGCCTTATTCTTATGCTGCGAACGCTCATCTTGGCATTCAACCACTACACCTGTTGGAATATGCGTAATCCGCACCGCGGAATCTGTTCGATTAACGTGTTGTCCGCCCGCACCCGATGCACGATACGTATCAATACGCAAATCATCTGGATTAATTTCAATTTCATCAATAGCTTCAACTTCCGGCATCACTGCAACTGTGCATGCTGAAGTATGAATTCTGCCTTGTGATTCGGTTTCCGGAACACGTTGTACCCGATGCGCACCTGATTCAAACTTTAATTTTTCATAAACATTTTTGCCGATCACACGCGCAATAATTTCTTTGTAACCGCCATGATCACCCAAACTTGAACTAACCACTTCTACACGCCAACCCTGATTTTCAGCATATCGTGAATACATGCGAAATAAATCACCGACAAAAATCGCAGCTTCATCCCCACCAGTTCCCGCACGAATTTCCAAAAATACATTACGATCATCATTTGGATCTTTAGGTAATAACAAAATTTGTAACTTTTGTTCTAAAAACTCAATTTGTTGTTTAGCCTGCTCTATTTCTTCAGCAGCTAAACGCCGAATTTCTAAATCTTCATCTTGCAATAACACCCGTGAATTTTCTTGTGATTTCAACGCTTCCTGATATTGTAAAAATGCATTTACCAAAGGCGTGAAACCTGCATATTCTTTCGAAAACTTACGAAATTGCTGTTGATCATTAATTACCTCTGGATCGCTCAACAACGCGCGCAATTCCTCGTGCCGATCAACGATATCTGATAATTTGTTGCGAATTGAGTCTTTCATAAATATTAATATAAATTATTTATAATTACCATATGTACACCTTTCGGCGAGCTTGTTTGCAAACACGCCTCAGTTGATTTTTCTAAACTGACAAAAGAAAAATCAACTGGCACATCCATGTGTTGCTTCGTTCGGGGCATCCTGCCCCTCAAGAGTTTGCAAACAAGCTCCCCTGCGGTGTACAATGATATAAATTATAGGAACACTAATATGCAAAATCTCGCTAAACAAATAATCATTATTATTTTAACAGGAATATTGTGCGGCTGCACCTCACAAATTCCACCAACACATTATCCCTTAAGTTGGCAAGCCAGACAACAACAATTACAGAAACTTCATGATTGGCAAATCAACGGTTATATATATATACAAACTCCCAAGAAAAATTTCGCAGCTTTTCTAAACTGGGAACAACAACAAAATAATTACATCATTTATATGTCAGGCCCACTGGGCATAGGTGCTGTAAAAATTTATGGCAAACCAAACACATTCACACTGCAAACTGCTGACGGCAAAAAGTTTACAGCTATTACTCCAGAACAATTAGCCAAACAACAACTTGGCTGGCAATTGCCAATTTCCAGTTTATATTATTGGATTCGCGGCATGCCGGTTCCACATAAACAGGTAACTAACTATCTTGATAGTTACAATCACTTAACCGAGCTGCATCAGCAGGGCTGGCAAATTTATTACGCAAATTATACTAATGTATCGAATGTTGATCTGCCAGAAACAATTATTTTGCACTACCCTGAGTTAAATGTAAAAATTATCGTCAATAAGTGGGTTATATAGTACACTTCCTATTGACAGCAACACACATAAACAGCAAAATACACACACTTTTGGGATGTCGCCAAGTGGTAAGGCACGGGGTTTTGATCTCCGCATTCGTAGGTTCGAATCCTACCATCCCAGCCACTTTACTATCTAATAGGAATCAAATATGTCAAATATGATGATCTTCAGTGGAAATGCCAACCGCGCCATTGCCGAAAAAGTATCTGAGCATCTGCACCTTAATTTAGGTAAAGCAAGAGTCAGTCGTTTCAGCGATGGTGAAATGGATATTGAAATTCTAGAAAATGTACGCGGCCATGATGTTTTCATTATCCAACCTATTTCTTCACCCGGCAGTGAAAATTTAATGGAACTCCTATGCATGTGCGACGCGTTAAGACGCGCCTCAGCTTCAAAAATTACTGCAGTAATTCCTTATTTTGGTTTTGCCAGACAAGATCGCCGCATCCGTTCAGCGCGAGTGCCAATTACCGCTAAAGTAGTCGCTGATATGTTATCCGTTGTAGGTATTGACCGTGTATTAACCGTTGATTTGCATGCAGACCAAATTCAGGGATTTTTTTACAATCCCCTTGATAATATTTACTCCACTCCGCTCATCCATAAAGACATCATGAAGAAAAAACTTGATAATGTCATGGTAATTTCGCCTGATGTCGGCGGTGTAGTACGCGCACGCGCTACCACAAAACTAATTCCTGGTGCTGATCTAGCCATTATTGATAAACGCCGACCTAAACCAAATCAAGCACAAGTAATGCATATTATTGGTGATGTCAAAGATTGTAATTGTATCATTGTAGACGATATTGTTGATACTGCAGGCACTTTGCGTATGGCAATTGATGCATTAAAGGAGCATGGCGCTAAATCTGTTTTTGCTTATATTACCCATCCCGTATTATCCGGTAATGCCATCGAAAACATTGAAGCATCAGCTATTGACGAATTAGTTGTAACCGATACGATTGAATTAAATGACGCAGCAAAAAAATGCAAAAAAATTCGGCAGCTCAGTATTAGCAAATTGCTGGCTAAAGCAATTCATCGTATCCGTGAATCGGAATCGTTGAAGTCAATGTTTGAGTCATAGCCTCAAGCATATGGTTATCTTTATTTAAAATCCACTTGATAAAATATATTTACAGTGATAACTTATAGGAACATTGTTCCCTAAAAGTTAACTTTATAGGGAGTAATGTCTTTATAAGTATGATGGCAAGCAATGCCACACAAAAGGAGTTTTTACAAAAATGCACGGTAAAACATTGAAATATAAAAGAATTTTGAAATTGGTTTTGCCTCAAAAGCAATCAGCCTTTTTGTGGGGAGCAAGAAAAACCGGTAAATCTACATACTTGGCAGATAATTTTCCGGATTCAACCAAATATGACTTATTAAAATCGGAAGTGTACCTAAAATTCATCAGACAACCACAAATTTTTCGAGAAGAAATTTTAGCTTTGCCACCAAAAGCAATATCTCATCCAATAATCGTTGATGAAGTTCAACGTGTACCTTTATTGCTAAATGAAATTCACTGGTTAATTGAAAACACAAATGCGCACTTTATTTTATGCGGATCAAGCGCCAGAAAATTAAAACGGGGAGCCGCAAATTTATTAGGAGGCAGAGCATGGAAATATCACTTTTATCCATTAGTATATCCTGAAGTAATAGATTTTAATTTACTCAAAACATTAAACACCGGATTAATCCCAGCGCATTACTTGTCAAGCAATCCAACAAAGTCATTAAAAGCTTATGTTCAAGATTATTTAACCGAGGAAATTAAAGCTGAAGGATTAACTAGAAATTTACCAGCATTCACTAGATTTTTAGATACTTTTGCTTTTAGCAATGGAGAATTAACCAAGTTTAGTAATATTGCACGCGAATGCGGTATTACCGCAAAAACGGTGAAAAATTATTATGAAATTTTAGTTGATACCTTGCTTGGTTATTTTATTTATCCATATAAAAAAAGAATTAGTCGGGATATTATTTCTGAAATACCGAAATTTTATCTTTTCGATGTAGGCGTAGCAGGGTTTTTAACTCAACGCAATATTAGTGTGCTTAAGGGTGCAGAAGCAGGCAAAGCATTTGAACATTACATACTAATGGAGTTAATAGCGTATAAAGGAATTAACGATCTAGATTTCACGATTAATTTTTGGCGAACTAAAACAGGATTAGAAGTAGATTTTATTTTAGATCAAGGAAAAATAGCAATAGAAGTAAAAATAAACAATCAAGTTGAAAAGCAAGATATCAAAGGTTTAATCGCTTTTACCGAAGAACATCAACCAAAAAAATCAATTGTGGTATCTTTAGATTCTGCAGCACGAAAAACTTATACTAAAAATAATCACGAAATTTTAATATTACCATACAAAAGTTTTTTAAAAAAATTATGGGCGAATAAAATAATATAGGTGTCAGATACTGAATTCTGACACTTTAGAGCATTTAGAGGTAAAATTCAGTGTCTGACACCTTGGCAAAGCAAATTAAAATTTGGGCCAAAGAAATTGGCTTTGCAAATATTGGCATTACTGATCCTGATGTATCACTTTATAAAAAGCATTTTAAAAATTGGTTGTCGCATGGCTATCAAGCAGAAATGAACTTCATGAACCACCACCAAGAAAAACGCATTAATCCACAAGAATTAATGAATCAAACTAAATCGATTATTTGTGTCGCTGTCAATCATCAATCATGTAATGATTATAGCGAAATCGCTTCTTCATATGTAACCAAATATGATTACCACAAAGTTATTCATGAAAAACTGCATCAGCTAGCTAACAAAATAAATTCCGTTGTAGAAAATTTCAGATATCGCGCATTTTGTGACAGCGCACCAGTTTTAGAAAAAGCTTTAGCTGAAAAAGCAGGACTAGGATGGATTGGCAAATACACTTGTTTATTAACTAAAAAACACGGCTCGCAAATTTTCTTAGGTGAACTTTTTACTAATTTAAAATTACCATTTGATCAACCATGTGACAACCACTGCAACACCTGCAATAAATGTATTGATGCCTGCCCCACTAAAGCATTAAAAGCTCCGCATACTTTAGATGCAAAATTATGTATCGCATATTTAACCATTGAACACAAAGGTTCAATTCCAATTGAATTACGTAAATTAATCGGCCAACGAATCGCTGGATGTGATGAATGTCAATTAAGCTGTCCATGGAATAAAAATATGCGTCACATCCCTAAAAATTATGCACAAACGTTAATTAAATTTTTCAACTGGACTGAAGAAGAATTCTTAGCCAACACTAAAAATACTGCTACCATCAGGATAGGTTACGAGCGCTGGTTGCGTAATTTGGCTATCGCTTTAGGGAACTCACCTTATGATCCTGCAATTATTGCCGCTCTTAAAAACCGTTTAAATTATCCATCTGCGATGGTGCAAAAACATATCCAGTGGGCAATCAAGCAGCAATCTCACACTTGCACTTAGTTAATTTTGTAGTATACTACAAATTATAAGCGGTTTTTTTGGAGTACACTGCAAGTGATTGATTTCATTAAAGAGACATTCCATCGGCTAATTGAAGCAGTTAATACACAAACATATAGATATTTATATACAAAGCTCAATCTAAACAATAGGTTAACCGGAATTATTGGCGCTCGCGGTGTTGGCAAAACCACTATGATGCTGCAATACATAAAAAACCATCTTTACCAAGAAGGCAAAACATTTTACTTTTCTGCTGATAATATTTATTTCAGCAAAGCTACCATATTGGAATTCATCGCAGAATTACATCGCACTGAAGATATATGCTATTTTTTTATTGATGAAATTCATAAATATAAGAACTGGAATCAAGAACTTAAAAATATCTATGACTCTTTTCCAAAAATAAAAGTGGTTTTTTCCGGTAGCTCCAGTATTGACTTAATCAAAGGCAGCTATGATTTATCCCGTAGAACAAAAATACATAAACTTACCGGCTTATCTTTACGTGAATACATAAATTTTAAATATGAAAAAAACATTAGTGTTATTGAATTTGATGATCTAATTACCAATTATAAAAAATATGACGCAACTCTTCCTCACATTCCAAAAATCAAAGGCATTTTTCACGAATATTTACAAAATGGATATTACCCATTTGTATTTGAAGATCAACATTCATACTACGAAAAACTTGCTCAAATTATCGATAAAACTATTTTTGAAGATATCGCAAATTATTATAATTTAAAAACTATCAATTTAACTTTCTTTAAAAAAATATTAAATTTTCTAGCAACCGCATTACCAGGAAAAATCAGTGTACACAATTTAGCTTCTTCGGCTGGCATCAATGATAAAACTATTAGTAATTATCTGAACATATTAAATGAAATAGGATTGATACGCTTTATTTTTCCTTATGGCTCGGGAAGCAAATTATTAAGAAAACCAGAAAAAATATTTTTAGATAATACTACTTTACTACACGCCTTAAATAACTATCTAGACAAACAAGTTTCTAAAGGCAGCGAGCGAGAGCTTTTTTTTCTCCAAGCAACCTCAAATCTTAAGAGCAACACCTTTCACAGTAATATGGGAGATTTCCAAATTGCAGATGTTATTTTTGAAATAGGCGGAAAAAACAAAAAGAAAAATCAAATAAAAAATACTAAACTACCTGCTATTCTGGTTAAAGATGATATTTTTGTCAGCGGACAGAACGAAATTCCACTATTTTACTTTGGATTTTTATATTAATATTAGGGTATATGCAAGAACAAATTCAATTAACAATCAATGACCAAAATCCACAGGATATTAAGCTTAGCCTGGCTGGACGGTTGGATATTCACACGGCTAGCTCTATTTGGGATAAATGCATGGATATGCAAGCCAAATTTCAACCAAACGATTTGACTATTGATGCTAAAAACCTTACTTATTGCGACGGCGCCGGCATTGCCTTGCTACAGAAATTACAACAGCTACAACATAGACTACACAAACAATTTTCAATTGACGGCTTGCAAAAAAATCTCCAAGAAACCCTAAACAAAGTAACCGAACGCATCGCAAAAACACCGCAGCACGGAAAACCACATTATGCCTTCAGAGAAAAACTCGGACATATTGCTACAGATTTAATTATAGGCGCTCGCGAAAACATTACGTTCATTGGCGGCATATTTTTTTATTTATGGAAAAGCTGTTTACGTCCACAGGATCTGCGTTGGAAAGATTTATATTATGCGATTGAAAACGTTGGGCCAAATGCAATTCCAATAGTAATTTTATTGGGATTTGTAATTGGATTCATTTCTGCATTTCAATCAGCTTTACCCCTAGAAACCTTTGGCGCACAAATTTATATTGCCAACCTAGTTGGTATTGCACTAGTACGCGAACTAGGACCATTAATGACCGCCGTTTTATTAATTAGTCGAACTTCATCATCATTTGCCGCTGAGATTGGCACCATGAAAATTAATCAGGAAATCGACGCATTAGTTACCATGGGATTAAGTCCAATTCGATTTTTAACTGTAACTCGCGTTATTGCCACCACATTAATGACACCATTATTAAGCGCATTTTTAATTTTATTTGGCTTAATCGGCTGTTTCATTGTCATTCATTTTCTTGGATTTAATTTTAATATTTTTCTTAGCCAACTTGAAAGCGCAATTAGTATGTCAGATTTTCTTGGCGGATTAGTTAAATCAATCGTGTTTGGTTTTTTAGCCGGCAGTATCGGCTGTTTATACGGCTTAAAAACCAAAATGGGAGCAAGTGCTGTAGGTTTCTCTACCACGCGCGCTGTAGTAAACGGCATTATTTTACTAATCATTATCGATGGAATTTTCTCCTACATTTATTATTTAATGGGAATATAGCATGGAAAGCTCATCGCCAATCATACAAGTTAAAAATCTTACTGCGCAATACGATGAGAAAATAATTATTGATAATATTAGTTTCGAAGTAAACTCCGGAGAAATTTTTGTAGTCATTGGTCCTTCCGGCTGCGGTAAAACCACATTAATGAATCACATAATAGGCTTACAAACACCATCCACTGGTGAAGTTTTTATTGACGGCGATAATATTATTACCGCAACCGAACAAGAATTAATTCATATTTTAAATAAAATTGGAGTCACCTATCAAAGCGGCGCATTATTTGGCTCAATGAATTTAATTGAAAACGTGAGATTGCCTTTAGAAGAATTTACTGATTTATCTGAAGACGCGATGGACATCATTGCACACGATAAATTAGCTTTGGTTGGGTTAGCAGATTATCTTGACTATATGCCGGCCGAAGTTAGCGGCGGTATGCAAAAACGTGCTGCAATTGCACGCGCCATGGCGTTAGACCCAAAAATCTTGTTTTTTGACGAGCCATCTGCAGGCCTAGATCCAGTCACCTCAGCACAAATAGACCAATTAATTTTAGAACTTGCTGAAACTTTGGGCAGTACATTTTTTATTGTTTCGCATGAATTACCCAGCATATTTGCCATTGCTGATCGCGTCATCATGCTGCATAATGGTAAGATTCTTGCTGCAGGAAAACCAGAGACTTTGCGTGATTCTTGTGATAATGTATTAGTAAAACAGTTTTTTAACCGAGAGGTACCAAAAAACCATGATACCCAGTAAACAAACTAATTATTTTCGTATCGGCTCTTTTGTTATGCTGGGCATCGGCTTAATTATTTTAGGCATTATTTTACTAAGCTCCGGCAGATTATTTACCAGAACCATTACGGTAGAAACATATTTTAGCGAATCCATTCAAGGTTTATCTGATGGCTCACCAGTAAAATACCGCGGCGTAGAAATTGGTCATATAGATAAAATTTCTTTTGTGCACCAAATATATAAACCAAATAATTTACAATCACAAGATGCATATAGCCGTTACGTTTATGTTGAAATGATTATTTCACCAAACGTCTTCACTAAAAGTGTAAAAATACCAATTAAAGATATTATTCGACACGATGTGGAACAAGGTTTAAGAATAAAGCTCGCTTTACAAGGATTAACAGGAAATGCATACTTAGAATTAAATTTCGTTGATCCAAAAACTAATATTCCACTGCATATTGATTGGAAACCAAAAAATTACTATATTCCTTCTGCTCCAAGCACCTTAACTCAATTTAGCGATAATGCACAAATTATTTTAGAAAAACTAAAAAAAGTACCTTTTCAAAAAATAGGCAATAATACTATCGAGCTAACGCATCGCATTAATTACCTATTATCACAAACAGAGCAACAACTACAAAACTTTATTAATAACAGCGCCGTTGTTTCTGAAAATTTACGAGCTTTTTCCGGAAGAATCAAAAATACACCTTCACAAATGTTATTCAGCGAAGCGCCACCAAAATTAGATCCAGGTAAATTATGAAACTAAAATTTTCTTACATATTCACTTTATTTTGCTGCATTATATGCAGTGGATGCATTATAACCTCTAAATATCCTATACCAAATAAATATATGTTAAGCATTAGAACACCGAAAAAAATGACTGCGTACCCATTGAGACGAAGTTTATTTGTTCACAGCACCACAGTGACTCCACAATTTTCTAATGTTAACTTTATTTACCGAACCAGCAAAATTAATTACTTAACCGATTATTACAACGAATTCCTCACTTTGCCATCAAATCTAATTAACCAGGCAATCACCAAATACTTAAGCTACACCAATATATTTAGATTTGTAACTAATGAAGATCATATTACAAATATGAAATACTTATTAAAATCTGACGTTCTCGAGTTATATGCTGACTATCGTGATCATAATCACCCTAAAGCTGTAATGAGAATTAAATTTAACTTATTTCGAATAAACTCATCTGGTAAAAACACCATGTTACTCAACAAAACTCTATCCGCCGCTGCACCATTGCGATGCAAAGACAGCAAGAGTTTAGTCAATGCATGGAATGTTGATTTGGAAATTATTTTGCGACGCTTAGCTTATAATCTACGCAGAGTTCGTTAAAATTAGCAATTCAATTTTTACGTGTCGATTACGAGTTTCTAGTTGTCGTTTTTCGACGACTAGCGCCCAAGGATGGAAGCGCGGGAGGTACATGGAAGTACCAGGGAGGAGAAAAACGACAACTAGAAACTCGTAATTACCAAAACTTTATGAATATGAAATAGTTACATATAAACTTTTCCACATTTTTTCATGCAAACCTGGAGTTCAACTCCAAAATTGCATAAAATAGATCTTCAAATAACATTTTAATGCAAGGAACAAAACATGTCTAAAATTAACGCAATCATCGGTCGTGAAGTATTAGATTCCCGCGGCAACCCTACTGTAGAAGCCGAAGTTAAACTAGAATCTGGCGCCATTGGCCGCGGAATCTCTCCTTCTGGAGCATCAACCGGCTCACGTGAAGCCTTGGAGCTGCGTGATGGCGACAAAAAGCGCTACCTCGGTAAAGGTGTATTAAAAGCCGTAGAAAACGTTAATACCTCAATTAAAGATGCATTACTGCAGCAAGATGCAACAGAGCAAGCACAAATCGATCAAATTATGATCAATCTTGATGGAACCGAAAACAAAGAACGTTTGGGCGCCAATGCCATGCTCGCAGTCTCTTTAGCATGTGCTAAAGCAGCGGCTCAAGAAGCTGGTTTGCCATTATTTCGTTACTTAGGAGGTAGCGCACCATTTATCATGCCATTACCAATGATGAACATCTTAAATGGCGGATCCCATGCAGACAATAATGTTGATATCCAAGAATTTATGATTTTACCAGTCGGCGCGCCGAACATTCGCGAAGCGGTTCGTTATGGCGCCGAAATTTTTCATGCATTGAAATCCGTATTAAAAAGTAAAGGTTTAAACACTAATGTTGGCGATGAAGGCGGTTTTGCACCAGATCTTCCATCTAACCATGCTGCAATTGACGTCATCTTACAAGCAATTGACAAAGCGGGTTATAAAGCCGGTGAAGATATTTATCTAGGACTTGATATTGCTGCTTCAGAATTTTACCGCGACGATAAATATCATTTAGCATCAGAAAATAAAGTATTAGATGCCGCCGAATTTACTGATTATTTAGCAGATTGGGTTAAACAATATCCATTAATTTCGATTGAAGATGCGATGGCAGAAAATGATTGGGATGGCTGGAAAATCTTCACCGAACGCTTGGGCAAGAAAATCCAAATTGTCGGCGATGATTTATTTGTAACTAATACTAAAATTTTAGAACGCGGCATCAAAAACAACATTGCCAATGCAATTTTAATCAAATTAAACCAAATCGGCACTGTCACTGAAACTATAGCTGCAGTTAAAATGGCAAAAGAAGCTAACTATGGCACAGTAGTTTCACATCGTTCCGGCGAAACCGAAGACACTTCAATTGCTGATTTGGCAGTAGCAACCAATGCCGGACAAATCAAAACCGGGTCGCTATCACGCACTGACCGCATCGCAAAGTATAATCAGCTAATCCGCATTGAAGAAATGCTTGGCAATCAGGCAGAGTTTTTTGGAAGAGCAATATTGAATGCGTAACTTCATTTTCTCACAAATCAATGGGTGATATCACACAACCCAAATTTTTGTATATGAAAGTAATTTTTTTATTTTCCCGTTTTTGTTAATAAAACCTTAAGAATTAGTTGGTATTATTTGTACTGCACGGCGATATTCTCTGTTAAATAAAAAATATCGATTTAAAAATTAAACAATAGGAGGCGTAACCATGAAAATATATTTTATACAAGAAGATGGCAAGTTACATGTAATAAATAAAGATAACTTGAAAAAGCCAATGAAAGAACTTACACAGCAATTATGTGGCACTTTAAATGGCTTGCATAATCACTTTAGCAACCAAATAAGTTTAAAACGCCTTGGATTCACACAGGGTATTCTTCCCTCCATTCATTATATAGAAGATAAAAAAATGTTATTTTATCTATGCTGGAAAAATTAAAACATCTTGCTACGATGAATTGTTTTATGCACAAGATGATATATATGAAAGATAAAATTTTCACAGGAAATGATACATTACTAGCTAAGATTAACAACGGTACGATTTCGCTTGCACGCAAAGGCAAGAAAATAGAAAACCCAGTTATAACTTGGACTTTTAAACAGTTGTTCCAATTTTTGAAATTAGCTTTTCAGGAAGAAAAAGATCAACATGATTTTTTCATCCAAAATGGATTTCGGTATGAAAAAAATACCTATGTTAAAAACTGTGCACCTGAAAATTTACATAAACATCTTGCAATGATGTCAAACAAAATTATGCAGTTAGCACAAAAAAACGAACCTACTAAAATTTTTGAAATTTATCACACACATCTTAATGAAATGTTTAACAAAATTATTCAAGGCAAGGTTAAATTGCAAGATCCTCAGCATGATTTTATCCAACACATATTGTCTTGCACGAAAAAGGTGAAACTTTATCCTAAAGAAAAAATGGAAGAGGTAGAGAAAAACTATAACAAACCACATCCACTCCTATCTGTTTTTAAAAAAATCAAAGAATTATGTGATATGGCTAACAAAATTTCTGCGCCCAAAAAGAAGAAAACCAAACAGAAAATAATCACCCCCACCTTCTTCCCGAAAAAAGAAAAAGAAGATAATGATAAAGAACAATCACTAAAAATTAAGAAACAACCAAACCCAAATAACATTTAAACTTATCAACCCCCCGCATAAATGCGGGGGAACTTACCTTTACAGCTTCAAACCATATTCAATAACAAATACGAGCTACACAATCATCAAAAGTTTCACGTAAATTAGTAAGCAGTTCATCGGTCGGCGTAATTTGCCATTGCTTATCCAGAGGAAGCAAGGCACGCGCATCATCTTTTACGTACGCAATGCACACTTTACAATTACCACCACGATACGGTCTTAATATGTTAGATAAAGATTTAATTTCTTTGGACAAATCCTGTTTTTTATATACATCGTGATCTGCAAAATCAATCAACAAATACTTAGCATAAATTTCCCGCGCTTGTGCAATAGTAAAAATTTTATTAGCACTGATTTTATAACCACCACTATATTCATCAACACTGGCTTCGCCTTCAACTACCAATAAATTATCTTTGCTAATTAAATCACGATATTCCTGATATACATCAGCAAACACTGCAACTTCAATTCGTGCATTTTGATCAGCCAAACTAATAAATGCCATGCGATCACCGCGCCTGGTATTCATTAAACGTAACGCTACCACCAACCCTGCCACTCTAACTGTCGATTCATTGCGCGGATTTAATTGTGCAATGCCGCTGGTGGTAATATATTTAAGTTCTTCTGCATACTGGGTTAACGGATGACCACTAAAATAAAAACCTAAAGTTTCCTTTTCAAACTGCAATTGCTGATTCTCAGTCCACGGTTCAGCTTTTGTATATTCAACACTACTTAACTCTTCTGCATTTAATAAATTACCAAACAAATCACATTGTCCATGTGCAGTATTTTGTAAATGCTGTTCCGCTGCACGAATTGCGTTATCAATCGAAGCTAACATTTCCGCACGACTTTGGCCTAATTCGTCCATAGCGCCTGATTTAATCAATGCTTCTAAAACCCTACGATTAACTTTGCGTAAATCAACCTTTTTACAAAAACAAAACAGATCCGTAAATTCACTTTTTTGTCTCACTGCCAAAATACTTTCAATTGCAGCCTCACCTACTCCTTTAATTGCACCCAAACCAAAAATAATTTCACCAGCATCATTTACCGTAAATTTATATTCGCTCAAATTAATATTCGGCTTATTTACTATTAATTTCATCGCGCGACATTCTTCGATAAAAACCACCATTTTATCAGTATTATCCATATCAGAAGACAACACTGCCGCCATAAATTCTGCTGGATAATGCGCTTTAAGCCATGCAGTTTGATATGCAAGTAAAGCATATGCTGCTGAATGTGATTTATTAAATCCATAGCCAGCAAACTTTTCCATCAAATCAAAAATAAAAGTCGCCTTGCGCTCTGATACACCTTGTTTTATCGCACCTTGCACAAACACTTCGCGCTGTTTCGCCATTTCTTCCGGTTTTTTCTTACCCATTGCACGCCGCAAAATATCCGCACCACCTAGCGAATAACCTGCCAAAACCTGTGCAATCTGCATTACTTGCTCTTGATATAAAATCACACCGTAAGTTGATTTTAAAATCGGAATTAATTTCTCGTGTGGATATTCAACTCTAGCACGCCCATGTTTACGATTAATAAAATCATCTACCATACCTGATTGCAATGGTCCAGGACGAAATAATGCAACCAATGCAACAATTTCTTCAAAACAATCTGGTTGCAGACGCTTAACCAAATCTTTCATCCCACGCGATTCTAATTGAAACACCGCTGTAGTTTTGCACGCCTTTAATAAAGAAAAAGTTTTGGGATCATCCGTTGAAATCAAAGAAATATCAATTGGCTCCTGATTATTTTTGGCACGCATTTGATTTATGGTTTGCACCGCCCAATCAATAATGGTTAATGTGCGTAAACCCAAAAAGTCAAATTTAACTAATCCAACTGCTTCAACATCATATTTATCAAATTGAGTTACTAAATTTTTCCCTCCAGGCTCACAATATAATGGTGAAAAGTCAGTTAATATTGTTGGAGCAATTACAACTCCGCCCGCATGTTTTCCAGCATTACGCACAACTCCTTCTAATTTTTGTGCCAAATCAATTAAATTATGTACTTCCGGATCCTGTTCATAACGTTCTAGCAAAATCTCATCTCGTTCTAATGCTCGCTCTAAAGTTATCCCAAGCTCAAATGGAATTAATTTTGCAATCTTATCAACATAACTATAACTGTGTCCCAAAACCCTGCCGACATCACGCACTACCGCTCGCGCTGCCATCGTACCATAAGTAATAATTTGTGAGACACTTTCACGACCATATTTTTGCGCCACATAATCAATCACACGATCACGCCCGTCCATACAAAAATCAATATCAAAATCCGGCATTGAAATACGTTCAGAATTTAAAAAACGTTCAAACAACAAATCATATTTTAATGGATCAAGATCTGTTATACCTAATGCATAAGCTACTAACGAACCTGCGCCCGATCCTCTTCCAGGACCTACTGGCACACCATTATCTTTCGCCCATTGAATAAAATCTGCCACAATTAAAAAATATCCGGCAAAACCCATCTGATTAATGACTTTTAATTCACGCTCTAAGCGCTCAATGTAAGGCTCACTATTTTCAATGGATAATATTTTTAAACGCTGCTGCAAACCTGCTCGGGAAGTTTTAGCAAAATATTCTTCGGTCGACATATCTTTTTCCGGCACAGGAAAATCCGGTAAAAAGTTTTGATCAAGCTCTAAAATCAAACTACAGCGTTTGGCAATTTCAACCGTATTTTCTATGGCCTCGGGAATATCCGCAAATAACTCAATCATCTCAGAAGCAGTACGCAAATACTGTTGATTACTATAATCACGCGGCCTACGCGCATCATTCAACAACCAACCACCATGAATACACACTCGCGCCTCATGCGCTTCAAAATCATCCTGATGCACAAAACAAACATCGTTAGTCGCAACTACCGGCACTTTAAATTCAACCGCTAAATTCAATACTTGATTAATGTATTCTTCTTCATGTGCACGACCAGTACGCTGTAATTCCAAATAAAAACGATCAGGAAACAATTCCATCCAATTACGCAAATACTCTTTAACAA
Source organism: Gammaproteobacteria bacterium (assembly GCA_050123335.1). Classification (GTDB taxonomy): domain Bacteria; phylum Pseudomonadota; class Gammaproteobacteria; order UBA12402; family UBA12402; genus JASFHF01. The sequence goes on along the minus strand of JASFHH010000009.1, from coordinate 30,914 downwards.
TTTGCTGATTATTAGCTAACAACATATTACCAATATCACCCGCCAAACCTGCTGACAATGCAATTAAACCGTTTGCATTTTCCATAAACCAACTACGTTTAACGATTGATTTATCAAGATGCTGATTTTCAACATATGCGCGCGAAATTAATTTGATTAAATTTTTATAACCTTCGGTATTTTGACATAACAATACCAATCGAAATGGTTTATCCTGATCTTCAGGATTTTCCACCCAAACATCACAACCAATTATTGGTTTAACTCCCATAGCTAAAGCCTGCCGATAAAACTTTACCATACCGAATAAATTCGACTGATCAGTAACAGCGACAGCCGGCATATTAAATTCTTTAGCTTGCTGCAATAATGCAGGTATGCGCACAATACCATCAACAATAGAATACTCGGAATGAACGTGTAAATGTATGAATTGATCAGTCATGATTGCCCATGCTATAGGTTTTTATCAATGAATACAAGACATAGGATTCACTCATGGCCAAAACATACATAAATTCACCATGGATTTTATTTATAGCTAAGATGATCATAATCCCAATTGTCGAAAGCAGACATTTCGCCATAAGAAATATCATTTACGCTTACAGCCCTATAATCGTCCTTAACCAAAATTCCTTTATTTTGTGAAAGTATATCTACAATATTCTCAAGTACATTATCTAAATTTTTTCTTTCTTCATTAGTGACAATATGGCTTGGAAAAATTAAACGCAAAGTTATTTCATAGTTTTTATCGTCATCGAGTTCAATTTCCGGCTCTAGTTGTATAAAAATTCCATGAACATTATCAACATTTTTCTCCAAAATATCTTTTATTGATTTTTTTGACTTTCTTAGCCTTTCATTGAATGCATCCGGGAATGCTGCTCGGTTATAACGTTTTATTATCCAATTTACTAAACTATCAATAACTTTTTTTTCAACTACATATTCTTTTGAAGGTGTAATATCTTGCAAAATGGTTCTTTGTATAAAAATCCTGTTTTTGATATGGCATAGGTAACATTCTTTATTTTTCCCATGTTTAATGCATATATGTATTTTTCGTGGATTTTTCCCGTATTGGTAATTGCCGTCAATGCTGTCAATTTTTTCCAAATAAAGCAGCTCAATATCTGGCTCATCTTCAAGAGAATCGTGCAGCATATTACAAGATTGTGATATAACGACGTATAATCCAGGGTTTTTAACAAAATCCTGCGATATTAAAGGACTATTTTTTTTAATCATCAAACAGGATCCTTGTGCCCAGTTGTTATTTTTAATGTTGTGCCTAATTTTATTATTATCCATAATACTAAAAATTAACCTATACTACGATGCATTTTAATGGCATTTTTTTGCCTATTTAATGATCTTTTGTGTATTGTTTTATTTGTAGCAGCATCCTTGATGATTTTTTCAAGATGCCCCATAGCCTCATATATTATCTCATAATTCAAATTTTCTTCAGAAAGTAAATCAAATAACGATTTATTTTTATAAATGGCTCTACGTACATATTGGCCAAGCCTGCCGACTCTTGTTTGATGCCATTTTTCACAAATTTCATAAATTGCGTTCAATCTTTTCCTATTGCTTTTACGAAGTTTTGGATTGTCTGTGCCTAACCACTCATAAACAGTAGGTCTTTGAATTTGCAAGATTGATGCTATTTCGGATATATTAAAACCCATATATTTTCTTAATGCTTCAAGCTTTTCTTTTGGTAAAATAGCCTGTGTTTTATCTAATGAAGTAAAAACAGAAATTAAGTTATTACTGCTATGATCTATAAGATTATCACCAGAGCTTTCAGTATTAGTGTCCTGCGATAGCATTATTTGGTCAAAATCGCTTTTTGGTTTATAGAACTTGAAAATACATACTTCTTTCTCATTTGCAATCACCACCATTGCGGCAAACTGATCTGCATCAAATTCATACCTTAAGCCAAAACCAGTATCAGCTGTTGCGTACACTTTGGAACCCTCCAGTAATATTATAACCACTTATTCACGGCTTCTTTTGTAAAAGCCTTGTTAAATATTCTTTCGATTTTATTATGAAGTTGCGTAAATTCTTGCTTAAAATTTATTTCCTTAAATTCTAATTGTTTTTTATGCCCACAATCTATATCAACTATTACATAATTGTTTTTTGGTTCCTCATGGTGTTTGAACGTTAGTTGCCCTGCAACTTGTGCTAAATCGGGAGGAACCAACTTATTTTGACCAATGCTTGCCTTGCTTCCAACATGAATTGATTTTGTTTGGATGGTTGAACCGTCTGATTCTCTGGATATAGTCTCCGTTCTAGCTAAAAATTCACTATCTTTTTCATAAAACCCCAATAACCCACTTTCTACATATTTTTTAATACTAGATTTAACAACGTTGACATATCTTAATCCAAACCTAATAACTAATGAAATACCAAGTTGCTTATTAAGACTTTTAAGTATGTTTTCAAATTTTGCAACAAACTCATCGAATTTGCTATATTTACTCGTATGTAAGTTAATCGTTTGCTTGTCAATGATGATCCCTGTAGTTAAGTCTTTGTCTTTAAAATGCCACTGAGTAGCTTGGTGTATTATAGGATTCAATTCTTTCCTTATTTCAAAATTTTGAATATTCACCTCTTCATAAACAGGAAATTCTTTTCTTATGATGTCTTGAATTTTTGGCATATAACTTTTTATATCTTCAATGGGAGTGATTTTGATCTGAGCTAAAACATAAGTAAGTGGCGGATACCTTAGTTGTTTATTTGTCATAATTACAATCCTTTCCTGTAAAACTTTACACATTATCTTACACTTCAGAGCATTGTCTTGCAAGTATTTTTACTTTAAACCAACATTCTCGTCAAATCTGCTTTTGCAGATTTAACGAGATTTTATACGCAAACAAAAATACGATATTGCGTCTATAACAATTTAATAGATGAGCGCCAAATCAAACTTCCCATACGACCAGTTTGACCATCACGACGATAAGAGTAAAATCTCTTGCGGTCAGAATATGTACAAAAATCACCGCCGTAAATTTTATCAACACCTAACTGATTGAGCTGAAATTTAGCTAATTGATAAAGATCCGCCATAAAACGATTAGAATTTTTGCTTGGATAAAACGCTGCCGCAGTCCGCGAATCCCGCTGTATAAAAGCTTCGCGCACTTCCTCTCCTACTTCAAAAGCTTGTTGGCTAATTGCTGGACCTAACCAAGCTAATAGCTTACCAGGTCGGCATTTAAAATACCTAACTCCAGAGGCAATAACCCCATTCAATAAACCTCGCCATCCCGCATGAATTGCTGCAACCTCAGTTCCATCATTACTGCATAACAAAATCGGCAAGCAATCAGCGGTTAAAACTGCACAAACCACATTTGCTTTATTGGTATATGAACCGTCTGCCTTTAAATCACGCATACTGTCATCCCGCGGCTTGACCGCGGGATCCAGTTTTAAATTTAATTGTTTTCTGGATCCCGCGGTCAAGCCGCGGGATGACAACATTTCACCAAGATCAACCACTTCAACTGAATGCTGCTGATCTAGCCAAACAGGCTCACACGGTAAATTCAATTGCTTAAACAATAATTCACGATTTGCCATCACCTGCTCAAGATCATCATCAACATAATGTGAAAGATTAAGACTAGCACGCGTAGTTGTTACAGCATTAATATTTTTAGGCGCCGGCCAATTTGGTTTAATGAATTCCATAAATATGATATTCTAGTTTAAATGAATGATGTTATCATATCTTTGCAAAATGTCACTCGCATTTACCAAATGGGCGAATATCAATTATTCGCTTTAAATGACGTCAATCTGGATATCTATAAAAATGAATTTCTAACTGTTTTAGGTCCAAGCGGTTCTGGTAAAAGTACTTTGCTAAATATGATCGGGGGCATGGATCGACCCACTCATGGAAAAATCATTATAGGGCAACAAGATATTGCAACCGCATCAGATCGAAAATTAACTATTTACCGCCGTAATAAAATTGGCTTTATCTTTCAATTTTTTAATTTGCTGCCAACTTTAACTGCATTAGAGAACGTTGAAGTTGCAATAGAAATTGCAAAAAATCCACTAGACCCATTAGAAGTTTTAGAAATGGTTGAACTAACTAAATTTATGCATCATTTTCCTGCACAACTCAGCGGTGGACAACAACAACGTGTAGCAATTGCACGCGCGCTAGTTAGCAATCCAGATGTATTATTATGTGATGAACCAACCGGAGCATTAGATAGCAAAACCAGCAAAATCGTTTTACAAATTTTGATTAATTCCTGCAAAAAATTACAAAAAAACATTGTAATGATTACACATAATCAAAAACTAGCGAAACTTGGTAATCGCACCATAAAACTTAAAGATGGAAAAATCGAAGATATAATTTCACAAACACCAATTGGTGTAGATGAGATACAATGGTAAATACTAATTTTCGCAATGATTTATTAAGAGATTTTGGGTTTATTTTTTCGACGACTAGCGTCCATGGATGGGAACGCGGGAGGTACATGGATGTACCAGGGAGGAGAAAAAATAAACCCAAAATCTTTTATAAATTACTGTTGTTACTATGATAAACAAACCACTAACAATAAAACTACTTCGCGATTTATGGGCACGCAAAGGCACCCTATTCGCGCTTGTAATGATTCTTGCTACTGGTGTTGCTTGTTACACTGGCATGGCTGCAGTCTATCAAGATCTAGACAGCGCACGCGCCAAATATTATAACAAATATAATCTAGCTGATTTTACACTTGACTTAAAACGCGCCCCAGAAACTGCCATTAATAATCTAGAAAATCTACCCAACATTCTTAGATTACGCAAACGAATTAAAATCAACGCGGTGGTAACTTTACCAAAAAAATCTTATTCCGGAATTATCAGTCCAATTCCATCTGCAGTAATATCACTACCAGTACCAAAACAAGATATCATTAACAACGTTCGCTTGACTTCCGGTATGTGGTTTTCTAATCCGCATGCTAATGAAATTTTAGTTAACCAACAATTTATGCGCGCACGTAATTTAAAAATCGGTGACCGAATTAAAGTGCGCTTTCCTGACGAAGAACGAACACTATTGATTGTTGGCATTGTTACTTCACCTGAATATACTTTGGTGTTAGCTCCAAATACTATAGCACCGGATCCCGGCGGTTTTGCAATTATTTATTCTCCTTTTAAATATTTACAACAATATTCTGAATTAAATGGCAGCTTCAATCAACTGCTTGGTATGACAAAAAATAACTCTGATATCGCAATTGAAAATACTATGTCATTGTTAGCAGATAAACTAGATCCTTATGGAGTACTATTACAAACCCCTCAAAGCGAACAAATTTCCGCAAAAATTTTACATGATGAACTAGTCAACATAAAAAAAAGCAATTCATTTTTACCAACCATATTTTTACTAGTTGCCGCATTAATTTTGAATATTATTCTGGGAAGATTAGTCACACAACAGCGTAATGCAATCGGTATTTTAAAAGCAATTGGCTATAACAATTTTATTATTTTGCGTCATTATATCAGCTTTGGTTTAATCATCGGTTTATTAGGTGGCATTATCGGAATCGGTTTTGGTTACGGCCTACAATATTTAATGTTGGAACAATATAAAGCCTATTTTTTCATTCCTAATATGCACACCAACCTTTATTTTAATATATCTGCCATCGGCATTCTAGTTAGTGTATTGAGCGCTTTGATTGGATCAATATTTAGTGTGTATAAAGCAACTAAATTAGAACCTGCAGAATCAATGCATCCACCAGCCCCCGAAACTGGAGAACATATTATGGTGGAATATATTAAAATCTTTTGGCAGAACCTATCTTTTCAAAACAAAATGATTATGCGTGCTATTTTTCGCAATCGTTTACGTAGCTTTATCACTATCGCTGCTGCGATTGCAGCAACCGCCTTAGTCTTTAGCGCATTAGAATTTTTAGACTCCATGTATAAAATGGCGAACTTTTCATTCGATGAAGTACAACATCAGGATTATAATCTTTCATTACGCGACCCTTTAGGAGAAAGCATCATTCGACCAAATGCTCTTTTACCAGGGGTAAAACAAATTGAAGGGCAATTAGTGGTTCCAGCAAAATTACGATTTGGACCCTATAAAAAAAATACCGACATAACCGGATTACCACAAAATAACACCCTGTATACTCCTGTAGACAAACATGGAAATAAAATATCAGTTAATAAATCTGGATTAACAATTAACGAAACTTTGGCAAAAATACTAAATGTAAAAACTGGCGACAAAATTATGGTACGGCCATTACTTGGTGATCGCACCACAACTTATGCAACTATAACCAAAATAATTAAAACCTATTTAGGCTTATCTTGCTATGCTAATCAAACCTGGTTAAGCCGTTTATTAGGTGACAGTTATGTTACTAATCATATCTTATATAAACTGCATAAAAATGCAGACATAAATAAATTTATTGCTGCAGTTAACCAATTCGCACCCATAATTAATTTAATTTCCACCAAAGAATCTAAACAATTATTTTTTGCTTCACTTTACGAATTTATGATATTTGCCACAATTATCATGATAATATTCGCTGGAATTATCGCGATGGGAGCCATTTTAAACACTGCGATGATATCATTAAACGAGCGCGAACGCGATGTAGCCAGCTTGCGAGTGTTAGGATTCACCAGCACGCAAGTAGCGAAAATTTTCTTTGGCGAAAGCATTCTATTAAACTGCATTGGCATTTTGCTTGGCTTGGGCGGCGGCATTTATCTTGCATATTATATGAGCATTGCATTCAGCACTGAAGTATACCGCATGCCAATGGTAGTTCGGCCTATTCGTCTAATTGAAACTGTATTAATTATGTTTACATTTGTGTTGGCATCACAGATAATTATTTATAATATCATTAGAAAAATGAATTGGTTTGAGATTTTAAATGTTAAAGAATGAGTATTCAGTTTAAGAGATTTTGGGTTGTTTTTTTCTCCTCCGGGCACCTCCATGTGCCACGCGCTTCCATCCATGGGCGCGAGTCGTCAAAAAAAACAATCCAAAATCTCTTAAAAAATTGGAGATATAATGTTAATCAATTTTAAAAAAACATTTTTCTTAAGCATATTAATGCTTATTTGCATCAATGTGTTCGCTGCCGATATCGAAACTATTCACCCGTATCGTGGTTCTATTCAAAAATCATTTACAGAACCAGCCAAAACCTATTTAGAAAATACTTACACAATCAACATGCCAATATATAGTAAATTGGAAAGATTATCAGTACGCGAAGGCAGTAAAGTAACCCAGGGTCAAATTGTCGCACAACTTGATCAAATTCCACTTATTCAAACTGTAAATTTAACTAAAGCACAATTACGCAATTATCAAGCACAATATAAGTTACAACAAAAAATTGTATATCGACAAACACGACTGAGGGAAAAAGGGTTTGCCTCACAACAAACTTTAGATGATGCAGTTACTCAAAAAGAAGTTTTTGCTGCACAAATTAAACAATCCATCGCAGGCCTTGCTATTGCCGTTTATGCACTTAAAGAATCCGTAATGTATGCACCAATCAATGGAACTGTGCTAAAACGTTATACCGAAGGAGGTAAATGGTTCGCATCTGGCAGTCCCATTTTAGAAATTGGCGACTTAAGCCAACTCAAAGCCATCTGTGATGTTTTAACCCAAGAAGCACAACAAGTGCAAATCGGTGATACAGTCTTATTAACCAGCATTGGCAGCCCAATAACTTTGCACGGAACAGTTTCTCGCATTTATCCTGCAGGTTTTACTAAAAAATCATCTTTAGGAGTTGACGAACAACGCGTAAACATTATTATTAATTTGAAAAATCCGCAAGCAGCTAACTTAGGTTTAGATTATCGTGTACAAGCGCAATTTTTAGTTGGATCAAAAGAAAAAAATGCATTAATTGTGCCTCGCTTTAGTGTATTACAAGATGACCAAAATAATTATTATGTTATAATGGTTAAAAATAAAAAATTACACAAAAAAATTGTTAAGGTAAATATCATAACTGATGATAAAATTTCAATAACTAACGGATTAAGCACTAACGATAATATCGTAGCACAACCAACTGCCGACATGAAAGATGGAATGAAAATATAATTTTACTATGATAGGATACAAACATGCTAAAACATTTACTAGTGATCATCGCTCTGAGCGCTTTAGTAGTTCTTACTATACCGTACTGCCACATCGGGGTACATGTATTAATAAACTTCCATCACATGTTGCTAAATTTCTTAAACAGTATTTTTACCAATGGCTTAATCGCGGTTTTTATTAAGCAATTAATCGCATTATTGTTTATTCCATTAGCTATAGTTTTTGTGATTAGCGGAATTTATTGGCTATTTACCAAACGACGATTCCCATATTCATTAGTAATTATGTGGGCATTATGGACTATACTTGCCGTAGCTATTGTCGCTTAGAAACTCAGGACCTACGCTTTAAACCAATCATCTCTAATATACCGCGTATACTGCGAAATTTTTTGGCTCTACTTGCCTTCTTCCACAAAGCGTTCCTGCTAAATAATCTTACTGGTCCCGGTACGTGCTGATAATGAAACATCCAGGCAAAATCTTTACCAAGACTACCCGACTTTCCATATCTAATAGACTTTTTCATCGCCATTCCTCCTTGAAAATCTACTTAAAATTTGCATAATCACGCAGCATTCTCGTTACCTCCTGCAAAACCGAAATCCATCCCTGGAATCCAAATGCTGCAATGACTATACGCAATGGTAGTTATAGCAAAATGTCTAAAATCTTAACAGGTTTTATTTGATAATTATTATGTAAGACAAATTGGTCATTAAACCATCAGATAATGGCTTTTTTTCATAACATGTTGATTTTAAACAGAAATCGCAGAAACTCTTGCTATTTTCGATATAAAAAACATTGAAAACAGACATAACATAATGAAAAATTGTGCAAAAAATATGCGAAACTGCTGTTTATAACCTAAACTAAAGTAATGATGATGAAGAGGGGCAACACAATGGATAATTCCATAAATCTTGTATATTGTTCCGACAATATATGCTTGAGACCTATGGTAACATCTGCTATTTCTGCCATTAGCAACTTAGCACCTGGTAAAAAACTTACCATACATCTTATTTACAGAAATATTCCGAAAGAAACCCTGGAAACACTCAAACAATTTTTTGATGAAAAATTCGCAACACAGTTTAAATTTTATGAAACGCCAAATAATTTAGCAGAAATTTTTCATAACGAAAGCTGTCCGGAAAAACATATCTCAAACGCAATGTTTGACCGTTTATTTATTCACAAACTTATTCCTGAAATTAACAAAGCAATTTATTTGGATGCCGATATCATTGTCGAAAAAGATCTAAGTAAACTATATGAAACCAACTTAAAAAACAACATTATTGGTGCCGTGATTGAACCTGCGTTTGAATATGATGTAAAAAAATATGGTTACAATGCTATTCGCTTAATGAAATTAGATATCGATACACATTATTTTAATTCTGGTGTGCTGTTACTAGATTTAGCCAAACTAAGAAAAACAAACTTTATTGACAAATGTAGTAAATATTTTAATAAACATATAAAAAATATTATCTGGCCTGATCAGGATGTTTTAAATGGTGTATTAGGCCATAAAACTCATTTCCTTTCGCCAGAATTTAATTCTGAAGTTTATGAAAATAATATCATGGCAAATGAATATCAAAATTATTTTGATTTTTACGGCAAATCATTGCCATATTCTGAGCAAGATATTCAAATAGCAACTTATGCGCCAACCATATTACACTTTGTAGGCCCAAACAAACCATGGATACACCCAGGAAAATATTACATTCATAAGGAAAAATATTGGAAATATTACAATATGTCGCCTTGGAAAAATAAAGATTCAATGTTGGTCGAGAAAAAATTAATAAATACTTCTTTACAACTAAATCATCAAAAAATAACCGATAAACCAATACTATTCCAAAAAACATTCGATAATTACAAGTTGAAACTTTAGCATGACAAAAATCATACAAAACAACTTTATAATAAACAAATTGCAACCTTACTTAGTTTGCATAGTTGCTGCTTTATCGCTGTTTTATGCTTGTATACAGATGACTCAGCTCAATGCCATAGGTCATTTATTAGCGCAAGATTTAAAAATCAATTATACTAGCTTAGGTACACTATCATCTGTATACTTTTGGGCAAATGTCATTTTTCTATTACCTGCCGGATTGCTAATTGATCGTTTCTCAAAAAAAATGCTACTGCTAATTACCTTAGCTCTCACTATTATTTGTTTAGGTATATTATCAACAACCTCTCATTTAGCGATTGCATCATGGTGTTTTTGTATTATGGGACTATGCGGCGCATGTGCTTTTCTATTGCCATTAAGCATAATCGCCAATTGGTTTCCCGTAGAAAAGCAGGCTTGCATAAGCAGTATTATTATAACTATTGGCTTGTTTGGTGCTATAACAAGCCATGTATTGCTAACATGGATAACAAAGAATGCAGAATGGAGAGTAGCTACCCAATGGAACGTTGTTTTAGGCATCATAATCTTTGTCATCACACTTTTAGCAGTGAAAGATTATCCAAATAAATTAACAAAACTCAATAATGACACCTCTAGCACCTGTCTGAAATGTCTACTTAATAATATTGGTACAGCATTAAAAAACCCACACAATTGGTACTTTGGGCTATATGCTTGTTTAGTAAACCTTCCAATACTAATTTTTGGTGCAGTATTTGGCATGAGTTATCTTAAACATGTATTTCACTTTACCGAAGCACAAGCTGCATCCGCTAACTCCTTACTATTTGCCGGAACCATATTAGGCTCATTAGCTTTCGGCTGGCTAGCCAACAAAATAAAACGAAAAAAATTATTGATGTACTTAGGAGCCGCCATTTCTTTAATATTGATATTAATTCTGATGCATGTACGACCACTAGCCTCTATCGTTATTTACATGTTATTTTTAGCTCTGGGTATATTTACCAGTTCACAAGTAATTATCTATCCTGCAATACTTGAAAATAATGAGCCAGAACATCACGCTACAAGTTTAAGCCTAAGCTCAATACTTATAATGGCTGGAGGAGTAATCACATTGCCATTGTTTGGCTTATTATTAGATTTTCACCACAAAATATTTTTATCACTTACAACGCTCACATACTTAGCTGAAGATTATAAATTCGCACTATGGATATTGCCTGTTTCTTTCATTCTAAGCATTATAGTAGTTACTTTTGGAAAAGAAGAAGTAAAATAACGACTTTCGCAAAGCACGAAAGCCGTTATTTATTTAACGCTTCGCTCAAAACCCAAAACAAAAAAATCCTTTATACGCAAGGAAAAGACCAATCAATAAAAATATAATTATTATTATATAATATACCGGTCGATTGGACATAATACTGCTTTTGAGTTTTATCATATGCTCAGGGAAAAATAATAGCACGATTCCTTTAATTAATACCAAATAACCTATTAAAGTAATCAGCAAACGCCAATCCCACACAAATACAGAATGAGCAACTACGATTAAAATACCAATGATTAATGACAACACAGCACCAAATAACATATGCGCTTTGTTGGCAACCAATTCATCATATGCTGTCTGAATATACTGAGTCCGAAACAAAACTGCTAAACACATGATGACTAAATAAAGACCAAAAACCCGGGCCAGAAAAATTGATACACCCATCTTACAATCCTCCATTTAACAAGATGTACTTATAAGTGTATGCAAGATCAAATCAGATGTCTAGAATCATATCCCATCTACGCAGCTTTTACTTCTATTATGACCCTTAGCCCTTCGCGATCTACAATATCTTGTAAACACAATCGAATGAATTGCTCTTTAGAATATCCTAGTTTTTTGGCATAAACTGCTGCTAATTTAGGACTAACTGACTTTCTACCACGTTCTAAATCACAAAGATGCTGCTTGGAAATACCCAATTTACTAGCAAAACCAACTTGCGTTTCATCAGCGCTCATGCGAATAGCCCATATAAGCCTACCTAACGTCAATTTTCCACCAGTAAGCTTTTCTAATTGTTTCAAACTCTTATTAGTCATCTTACTACTAATACCCATGTTTGTTCACCTCTATAATTTCCACGAATTTTACCTTATTATCCTTTCCAATAATATAAATTGCTCTATACGCCTTACTTAACCTAATTGATCGTTGATTTGCTCGTTTACCTTTAAGCAATTCATCATGATAACCAGAAATCTTCTTTACCTAGCTTAAACCACGATAACCTACATCATCAATCCAAGCTTGCAACTTCAATGCAATGTACAAAGGAACTTTCTGCAGATCCTTTAATGCCTTTTTGCTCAAATGTACATCAAATATATCCCTCATAAATATATGATACACAAAATTAGTGTACTTGGCAAATTTCTGATAATATATTTGATTTAAAGCAAACCCAAATATAGTACAAATTCCTGCCGGATGGCTGTAGAATAAATACTAGTAACATGGAGACAGCGATTATGGCTACAACCCAAATTGTACAAAAATTAGACTTTTTGACCAAAACACCCGTCTGGATAGAAAAAATTGCCATTGGTGTTTTAATCATTCTGGCTTGCTGGATAATTGGCGCTATCGTCAAAAAAATTATTTTAAAAATACCGCGAGGCGCCAGTGAAAAACGCTATGTCTTTAAATTAATTGCAGATTTTTGCAAAATTTCGATTATTCTGCTCGGCATTATAACCGCCCTAGGCACCATAGGGATTAACGTCACCGCCATCGTAGCCAGCCTTGGCTTAACTGGCTTTGCCATCGGTTTTGCCCTCAAAGACTACTTATCGAGCATTCTAGCCGGCCTCATGGTAATGATCTATCAGCCATACAGAATCGGCGACACCATTACTGTAGCCGGCGCCACCGGCAAAGTTCGCGAAATTAACCTACGCTATACAGTGCTCACCACAGTTGAGAAGGATATTCTAATCCCCAACTCCAGCATGATTAACTCGACTATCAGCATTAGCCATTGAGCACGAGTTTCGCACAAAGGCGAAACTCGCTCCCTAGATATACCGCCTGCGCGAAACAAGTTCGCGCTACGGCGGCTTAGGGTGAGAGCTTCCGCTCTCCCCCTAAGAACCCCCATGGGATAAAGACTTTCGCACAAATGCGAAAGTCGTATGATTTTCGTAAAAAAACACCGATTATCTAGTACGATTTCAAGAATTTTCTACTATAATACAAGTATCTATAGGTGAGGAAAGCAGATGTCATACAAGAAGCAAACAGGTAATTTATCTAATGAATGGTTTGATGCAGACATATTTGCATCGCTAAAAGAATTTTACGAATCAAATAAAATAAAGCTCAACAAAATACAAATAATGAAGAATGTTGTACATTTGCGCCACCCCGTCTCTAATAAAGAAAATGACGACTGTTTATGGCAATTTAAAGATTTGACCAAACTTGATGCCAAATTTATGATAGTTCCAGTGCAAACTGGAGCACATTTTGTTTTGTATGTACTTGAATTCAATAAAAATAAGCCACATAAATATATGCTCATTGATTCTCAGGGGAGTTCTACGCACGATAATTTTTTTGAACAAAAATTAAAAAACGCATTAAACAAATTAACAGAGAAAAAAATAATATCCCATGCTAAAATTAATTTTTCTTCTGCAAGTCCAAATAGCCAACAAGATAATAATTATGATTGTGGGCCATATGTATGGCATAATGCTAAAATTGTTATTGATTTATTAAATGAAGGCAACTCATTAAGCGACATTCAAAAAGAGAAAGATAAACATTTTATAACTGTTAAGTCTAGTAGTAAATTACGATGGGAGGTAATTAACGATATTGCTACAACTGATAGAGCCAAAAAAGATAAGAAACACCACTATAAGAAATACTTCAAATATTTTTCTTCTGAAGATAAACAAGTCCTACGAAAAAAACTCAATTTGAATAATATAAAAAAACCTGAAGAACCTAATTTAACCGATGAGCAAACAAAAAAAATTGAAGATTATTTTGAAAATAAATTTCTCACAAAAAAAACACAAAAAAAACAAAAACCCAATAGCAAAACCACTCTGCAAAACAACGAAACACTAAAACAACAGATTACATCTAACATGAACCTTATTAACCCAGAAAATGATGAAAATGATGACGAACAAGAAAATTCTTCCAATGACGAAGAAAATGAAGAAGAAAAGAATGAAGAGATAGAAATTAATTCTAATAGCTATATAAATTCTTCTAGCGATGAAGATAATAGTGAAGATGAAGTTGAAGATGAAGAAGAAGGCGAAAATGAAGAAGAAGGCGAAGATGATGATGAAAAGAACATGCCAGTTTATCAACAGCAATTAGACGATATTCTAAAAAAAACATACGATTTTTTCGATACTTGCATAAAAAATAACATAATAAACCGCGGCATTGTTAAATACATGCTGAAACAGATCAAACAAGAACCAAAGTGGCAAACATATTACCTAAAACTATTTAATTTATACGCAACCTTACAAAAACACCCAAAAAATGAAAAGCACAAGATAGAAATACTAAAAACATTAAAAATGCTCCATAAAATATATCATGATGCCACTAGACCAGGTGATCAAAAACGACAATACTTTAACAATAAAATTAAAAAATATATCAATATCTTAGATAAAACCAATACTACCAATCAGGAATATATTAAATACCAACAAGATCAAAACAACATTAAAATCACCAGCCTTAATCAAGATTTCACACAAATATCTAATATTGGTTTATCAAAAGAACAAAAAGAGTATTTACTAAAAAATAACAGCCAAGCTGTACACCTGCAATGGTTAAAAATCAAATCAGAAATTAACCTATTTGTGTATAAACATTTGAAACAACTATTAAAGAAGAAAATTTTAAATAAAGGAGCTTTGGTTTTTATTTTACAAAAAGCGATAACATCTACAAACTGGAAAGAATTTTACCCGCACTTAGCCGCTTTATCTACAAAATTAAACATTCTGAACAACGATCATGACAAAAAAAATGTTATAATTATATTTAAGCTCCTACATGACTTATCACATATAGATAATCCAAGAAAATTAAAAAATAAAACAACAAGTACTATTCAAAAATACTTGTTCCATGACATCAACATTTCAGTTAAGGCTAAAAAAGAATTACATGAAACCGTAAAAAAATATATCCAAAAAATAATTACTGACGTTAAAGTCAAAGAAACTAAAGAAAAATTAAAACAGCAATCTGCAAATTATAAAAAAGAAACTACTACTAGCAAACATGACGAAACCTGGCTCGATTTAGCAGATCCAGAGCAATATATTGGCCTAACTAATCCACAAAAGTCATGGCTAAAACAACATATACAAATCCATGATTTCCTGTATGCCGGCAACAATGCCAAACTCAAACCAATCAAAAATGCTATCACCACAGGTTTGCTCAACAGAGGCATAGTGAATCATATTCTTACGCAAATAATTACGAAAGGCATGAATTACGAAAAATTTTATGGCGAACACCTTAATAAATTATATTCGCATCTGTTAAACAAAAAAATGGGTGATGCCAAGGCACGCAAAGTCATCATCGCATTCAAACATATTTTTGACATCTGTCATAACGAAAAATGTCAGTCCAAGAACGTAATACAAACAGCATGGCAACGTCATTTCCCTAATTTAAAATTTACTAATGATAAAACTAAAAAAACTGAATTTAAAAAACAAATCGAAACCTTCATTAAGAACGTCATTGCCAAAAAAGCCAAAAGCCAACAAGATGACTATGCAAACATCTGCAAAAAAATTACACCAAATCCTCGTTGGCAAAACGATCCAGAAGAAAGCAAATATTTCACTAAAGAACAAAAAAACAAATTAGATGAACAAAAATCATGTAAATATAAAGTAAAACAAAATATACAAAAACTTATCACAGATTTCATCAATCAAATACGCATCCAGCATATTTCAGAAGCACCTCATATAAGATCAATGCTGAAAAAAATTATCCATGGCAGTAATTCCACACACTATGTTTCTAAAAAACCAACCAACAATATATTCACTATTTACATGAATATACGCGGGTTCATGCGCAAACGCAAACCAGATCATTTAACTCGAAAAGAGTTTAATGCTGCTTGCATTAATGCAATTCAGGAATATATTAATCAACACCTCAGCAGCGATAAGCAAAGAAAATTACTTTTTAAAAACCAACGAAAACAACAAGAAGATGTAAGGCGCCGTAGAATTACCGATAGTTATAAAACAACACTAAGGCAAGAAGTTGCCAGAAAAGCACGTCGCGAATTAACTGGCGAAGGTCATTTTACTCCTGAACAATACACACAAAATCTAAATGATTTAATTAAAACCGGTGATATTCTAAGCTATTCTTCAAAACCGATAGAAAACAGCGCTAATAATATAATCGGATATAAACATAAAATAGTTTTACCTTACTTTGACAGTACTAATAATCCAATTGTAATAAAATCATCAGCAAAAATAAAAGATGAATATGGCACAGTGCATATAAAAGCCACTATTCCAAACCTGGATAACGATCCAAAACGCGCATCTTTGTTATTATTATCATATTTGCGAACACTCCAAAATACCGGACTTACAAAAGTCAACATCAGTAACTTAGACCATAAACTACAAGCACGAGTTTTCGCATGCTGCAAGCTGCTTAAATTAGAAACAGATATTGAACTAAAAGATACACAATATTATCCAATATTTTTACATGAGTTAGGCCATAACTCTATGCAAAAGAAACAAACGTCTAACCTCAAACAAAAGCTACCACAACTACCAGAACCACAAAAACTAAACATGCCCAAATCAACCCCAGCATATAGCCAATGAAAATGTGAAATTTAAAATTGCTATCACCCACGGGATCCAGTACATCTGTCATATCGCGGCCCAGTTTGTTGACCACGGGATCCAGGTTCTTTATACTTAAATAATAATGCATACTAATAAAAACCTAACACCCAAAACTTCCCGTAGCATGACTATGGTATTACTTGTCATGCTAACTTTCTTTATTATTTCTTTTCTTACCAATATTCTAGGTGCGATTTTACCAGATGCTAAAACCGACTTTAACTTAACCTTAGCTATGGCTGGAATTTTGCCATTTGCGTTCTTTATCGCTTATGGAGTTATGTCAATTCCCTCAGGTTATTTAGTTGAAAGATATGGCGAAAAGAAAATGATGATTAGCGCTTTCACTTTAGCTACTTTCGCCAATTTTATGTTTGTATTAATGCCAAATTATATTACCTTTATAACTTCATTATTTTTGGTTGGTGCCGGCATGGCTGCATTGCAAGTTATAATTAATCCATTGTTGAGAACTGCTGGCGGCGAAGAACATTATTCTTTCTACTGCGTCATGGGACAATTAGTATTCGGATTAGCTTCATTCGTCAGCCCAGTAGTTTTTTCTTATTTAGTAGTAAATTTAAAAAAAGAAAACTTTTCTGCTCCGCTAATTAATATTTTTTATCATCTAGTACCTCATCATTTATTATGGACATCAATTTATTGGATATGCGCAATCACTGCATTATTTATGATAATAATATTAATCTTTATCAAATTCCCAACTGTAGAGCTACAAGAAGAAGAAAAAATTAAAGGAGGAGCAGTAATTTTAGAGTTACTAAAAAATAAAACTACCATTATGTTTTTCTTTGGTTTATTTGCTTATGTTGGTACCGAACAAGGTTTCAACAACTGGATGTCAAAATTTCTGAATCTCTACCACGGTTATAACCCCGACACTATAGGCGCTAACGCTGTCTCACATTTTTGGTTATTAATGACTATTGGCGGAATTTTTGGCTTAATTTTACTAAAATTTTTTGATGTAAAAAAAATTCTTAGTGTTTTTATAATTTTAACCATGGTTTTTTTAACCACCGCATTAACTGGTTCCGGCTCCACTGCATTATTTTCCTTTAGCGCATGTGGATTTTTATTATCAGTTATGTATCCTGGCGTTTTTTCCTTAGGCTTAAATTCTATCGACAAACATCATGGCACCTTCGCTGGTATATTATGTACTGGAATTTGCGGCGGCGCGATTGTACCTTTAGCTATTGGAGGACTTGGTCAAATCATCGGCTTAAAAGGCAGCATGTGTTTACTTTATTTAACTTTATTATACATGCTGTATATTGCAATATTTTCACGCCCACTTATTAAAAACAAAACTTTTTTTAATTAAAAATTATGAGGACAGCATGAATGCTACAAATAATATAACAGTAATTGGTATGGATCTAGGCGGCACCAAGTTAAATGCTGGATTAGTAAAAAACGGAAAAATTTTAAAAACCTTCAGGACAGTGTTACCACAAGATAAAATTAGCACTGACGCGCAAGCAATCATTGATTTAGTAATCGATACAATTGCTCAACTAATTACGCCAAATGTTAAAGCGATCGGTGTAGGTGTGCCAAGCGTAGTTGATCGAAAAAACGGCATTGTTTACGATGTACAAAACATTCCATCATGGCAAGAAATTCCTTTAAAAAAAATCTTAGAAAAAAAATTCAAAATTCCGGTATTTATTGATAATGATGCAAATTGTTTCGCACTTGGCGAAAAATTTTACGGCAAAGGAAAAAATTACCATCACTTTGTCGGTATTACCATAGGAACTGGTATTGGTGGAGGCGTTATCATCAATGATCATCTATTACCTGATAACAATTGCGGTTCTGGTGAATTTGGCGAAATGTATTATTTAGATGCTAGAGTTGAAGATTACTGCGGTGGTTTATTCTTCAAAAACAAATATGACATTGATGGCAAAGAACTAGATGATTTAGCACGAGCTGATAACACAAAAGCTTTGCGTATTTTTAAAGAATTCGGTTACCATTTAGGCAGAGCAATTAAAATGATTATGTGCGCCATCGATCCACAAGCAATTATCATTGGCGGATCAATTGCAAACTCACGTAAATTTTTTGAAACCGCCATGTGTAATGAAATTGCAAATTTTACTTATCCAAGATCAGCCAAAAGATTAAAAATTGAATTTTCTACTACAAAAAATTCACCTATTCTAGGCGCCGCCGCGATTTGTTTAGACAAAATATAAGTTTAACTTTTTGCTTAAAGCAAAAAAATTCCGGAATTACGAACTCCATACTGGTTACGTTTGGAAATGCGAAATATATAAAAAACTAATATTTTATTTTTTTTGGGCATGATGTTTATTTTCTGGTTTAAACGTTTTATTTTTAAATCGCGGTGTCGTAGTAGACACAGCCGTGATGCTTTCGATAATGGGTAGAATATAGAAAGCTAGTACATTGCCATTTACTCCAGTTTGTCCGCCGGATGTTAACGCACTCCAAGCAGAACCATTCCATTTGGCGATACTATTGACCGTCATTCCTCCGGCAGTAATGAAATTTCCTCCAGCAAATAAATTCCCGGAATTATCATTAGCTAGAGCCTCTACATAATCATCTTCTTCTGTTCCTACTCCGGTTGCCAACGCACTCCAGGTAGAGGCAGAATCATTCCATTTGGCGACGCGATTGACCGTCATTCCTCCGGCAGTAGTGAATATTCCTCCCGCATATACATTTTCGGAATTATAATTAGTTAAAGCAAGCACATACCACTGGAATCCACCTCCCACTCCAGTTTGTCCTCCAGATGCCAATGCGCTCCAGGCAGAGCCAGCCCATTTGGCGATTTTATTTACCGCTATTCCTCCGGCTGCATCGAAATCTCCTCCCGCATATAATTGTCCTAAATCATCAATAGTTAGAGCGTTTACATAATAATTTGTTCCAGTTTGTCCTCCAGATGCCAAGTCACTCCAGGCAGAACCATTCCATTTAGTAATATAGTTTACCGTCATTCCTCCAGCAGTCTCGAACAGTCCTCCTGCATATATATTTCCGGAACTATCACTAGTTAAAGCTTGTACAGAATCTCCGCCACCACCTATTCCCGTTTGTCCTCCGGATGCCAATGCACTCCAAGCAGAACCATCCCATTTGGCGACCCTATTGACAGTAATTCCTCCGGCAGTAGTGAATGATCCTCCCGCATATAAATCTCCGGAATTATCATTAGTTAAAGCATTTACAGTATTATTCATTCCAGTTTGTCCGCCAGATACCAATGCACTCCAGACAGAACCATTCCATTTGGCGATCCTATTGACAGTAATTCCTCCGGCAGTAGTGAATAGTCCTCCAGCATATAAATTTCCGGAAGTATCATTAGTGAAAGCATATATAGAAAAATTTGCTCCAGTTTGTCCTCCGGATGCCAAGGCACTCCAGGCAGATCCATCCCATTTGGCGATCCTATTAACAGTGATTCCCCCGGCAGTAGTGAAGTTTCCTCCAGCAAACAGGCTTTTACTGTAAGCAACATTAAATACATGAGAAAAAGCAGCATTTATCTTATGATGGCTATTTTTACCAGTTGTACTGACAGGATAATTTCCATCTACTGTCACATCAACATCAGCAGTTTCTACAGATTGATCTGCATCTAGGGCTTTTAACCAAATTAGACAATCGCTGCTAGCTGGTATATCTTGATTTAACACACAAGTTGATTGATGAGTACAGCTCGTATCTCCATTTGCGCAAAAATGAATCTTAGTAGGCATACTTGAAGTAACGCTAGTAATTCTTCCGACCGGATTAGTAAGGGAAGTATTTCTAACTTTTAAGGCACGATAACCAAGATTTATATTGTCAGCATCAGTATCGACTTCAACTACTAAATCACCTACAATAGTGACATTAGAGGTATAAGTATCAATATTGTCTCCAGTGGTACTTAAAATAGTATTATCACCCACATTTGCTCCGGAAGTATTGAATGTAATAGTACAACTGTTGGTCGGAGTTAGCGGAGTACTGGTACAATCAGAATAATCCGGTGTAACTCCGGTAAGTGGAGCTGCAAGGTTAAAATCCGCATTTTGCCAGGTGAAATTGCCATTGTTGGTTACTGTAAAATCCTGACCGCTCTGATCTGCCTCCAGGTCCATGGTATCGCTGATACTCAAAGTAGTATTGTCAACCACAACTGTAGGAGCAGGGGTTACAGTTTTGGTGGTATTATAAGTGACAGTGGCAGTACCGGAACCATAAGAAGTCTGCACCGCAGTTAATGGTACATTACAGGTGCTGCTGGCAGCTAGCGGTTGGCAATCACTAATTGAGCCTACAGTTACATTATTGATGCCGGAACTTAGTGTCACGCTGTTCACCGTAACATCACTGCTGGAATTATTAGTAAGAGTTAAATTTTGTGCGCCGGGAGAACTGAAAGTTACTGTAGAACCAGTTACTTCACCTTGAATATCTACACTGATATTTGCAGTTTGGGTATTTGAGCCTTGCACTGTAGCAGGTTGCGGAAAAGGATCAATTGCCGCGCCAGTTTTTGCAGTTATGCTGATAGTGCAGGTGCCGCCAGCAGCAATGTTATCACAGCCAGTACGGGTTTTAGTTTCAACTTCACTTTCAATCATGCTCGGCAGAGTAATATCAACATTATTAGCAGCAGTTGTAGTGGAAGTATTAGTTACCGTCAAATCTACTGCTGTACCCGGAATTAATATCAGTTCACTGCTTGGACTGAGAGTTAAAGTCGGCATATCTCCTGAAGAGCTATCTACAATTTGTGTATTTAATTGGTCTCCGCTTGGCGGTTGTGAACAATAAGCTTGATGCGAAGGAGTGTGACAAACAATTGGCCCGCCTTGTATTGTACCAGCGCTGCTTCTATTAATGTTAAGCTGTAAAGTACAACTTGCTCCCTTGGACAAATTAAATAAAGATGAACATAATCCCGCTCCAGTTGCTTGAGTAACTCCGCTAGGTAAACGTACTACACCATTTCCTTGTAAAGTTACGGGGCTAGTATTAGTAACTTGATAAGTTGTTATTGCAGTACGATTTTTAACTATTTGAGTCGGCGCTTTTACTATAGAATTAACAGTAAACACCGGCGTACCAGCAAAACTTGCTACAGAAAATAAACTAAAAATTATGAGAAAAAAGCCAATTATTAACTGTTTTATGTTTTTTTCAACCATGCACTAACTCCTTTTAAATCACATAAGTAACGTTTGCTAAAATATTGTTGGAATGAATATTTTTGGTCCTAAACTTATTGTCAGTATTTTGTGCGGGCGAGAGTCCAAATCTTGCTGTACCAAAACGAGCAAATAAATAACCGATACCAACCATCCAATGTTGATTAAATTTACAATCAATTCCTAAACCTAATTGATATGCAAATGCAATTGTAGTTTTATCAGCAAACGGCGACATCGCAACCGCTGTATCAGTAGTAACAGCCTCACTATAACTATGCATGTTGTTAAAAGCTGCGCCAAGTCCAGCAGTTAAATACGGCAGCAATGCAATATTAGCTTTTCTCGTGTTAAATGCTTTTGCTATTTTGAATTCTGCCATAATGCGAGTACTGTGTAACTCGGCTGTATAATCCATATTGTAATATGCAGGATCACCAAACTGGTATACTTTACCCTTTGCTTCAAATGATCCTATAGTATAAACACCAACTCCCAAATTAATATTAACTCGTTTCTTGGTTAACATTTTAACACCAGCAGCAACTCCTATACATGGCTTGATTGTATGATTAGAGTTATCATCATAAGTGTTAGCTGGTATATCATTTAGTATCTGTATAGATTGATTTTTTCCAATTTTAGCCCAAGACAAACCACTTAATACGGAAAAATAATAATGTCGACTGGATCGATCAGCCCGAGCAATGGCAGAAGTGTATAAAAAAATACTAATCAAACCTAATGCCACTAATGATATACATTTCACATAGTACTTTTTCACACATATTTCCTTTTTTATTTTTTAACAGGAACGGAGGGATATTACTCTAAATATGAATTACATTTCAAGAGAAATTTAAAGACACAAAAACCTTTAGTGTAAAATTTGCGCAATAAAATTTTAATTTTTTACTCGAGCGCGATAAATACCAAACCCAACTTGGCCATTATCAATTTCTCTATGCCAATCTGTATATCTAGTTAAAGCAGATTCGTATTCATATTCACCAAACTTAGTAACGATTTCCGACTTCTTCGCACGAATTTTATTTAACAAACCCGCATACCATTGCGCACACTTTCCACTTAAATCTTCAAAAGTTAATAATTCCCATCCGGTTTCGTTTAACATATTTTTCATTGTATCTAATGAAATTATACGCACCACCCTATCTTTATCATTACTAATAAGAGAACTAGTGCCATCACTCAAATCCGCCAAATCAAACAAAACAAGTTTAGCATCATCTTTTGCAACCTGACGCAAAGATTGCAACGCGCCTAATTGATCTGGGAAACACAAAAGAGATCCACAAATATAAATCAGATCAAACTGTTGCTGCAATACTTCATGCGTCTTAACAACATCAGCAACATGAAATTTAATCTCCGGATAAGTTTCTTTTGCATATTCGATCGCATAAGCATCAAGATCAATACCAACTACCCGACCCAAACCTTGTTCATAAATATACTGCGCTGTTCCGCCCAAACCACACGCCACATCAAGAATCAAACGATTTTTATCCGGCTGAACACCTCGCATCATAATTTTAACTGGTTCTTCATTACCGGGATGAGCAAAATCACCTTCGCGCACTAACGAAAGCACTTGTTTCCCGCGAAAACTTCGCATCGGCATTGTCATAAATTTTTTCCTCTTCCTTCACCAATGAGATTAGGCCTGTTAGGTGAGCGAGTAGCGAATACACCTTTTTTTTGGCCTAGTCATATCGTGACGGGGATGACACTGCAAAATTTCCCCGTCTGCTTGATGTAAACAAGTTAATAATGTAATACGTGACTATTATTATTTAAATCGTACGTGTCTAATGTTTAACTTATACAAATCCGTAATTAACGCTGTGATATTTTTTCTAGCTGCACCTTCATTGGCATCACGCAATCTCATACTCGCTAACAAATCATCAGTAAATTTAGCTGTATATGAAGTATTTATTGTGCGTTTATAAATTATCTTTTTACTAATTACATCTGTCAATTTATAATTCACACCACAAACTACCGTAAGGTTAAGACCAATTAAAGGCTGTTTTAATTTAATTAAATTAGCATTTAATCTATAACGTGAAGATTTATAGCCATATAAATCAACAGCTTTTAATGATTCCTCCAGCGCCCTTTTAAATCCATTGTTATCAATTTTAGATATCCATAAAGGATTGGTTTTATGTCCTCCGGTAACCTGATTCACAACAACATTCTGTCGCAGACTTTTGCTAACAAGAGGCCTATTCATTTTCTTTCTTATAATCATATTATTGATTGATGCATTTGTAGCACAACCTGATAATAAGCTTATTCCACTAGCTAATATTATTAGCATTGTTAATTTATAGTTATTCATAACATCTCCTATTTATTTGGAATCAAACAACAAACGCAAGCGCATTATACCCCCATCAAACATAAATTTCCAAAATTTCCGCCTATCCTTCCAAAGCGCTTCTTTAATGGAATCTGTCATTTCTGAAGAAAAATTTATATCATTCTTCTTTCACCAATGAGCTTTTATATCAACAACCGGAGTTCCATCTATCGCCTCCAACATATCCACCACTATATCGTTTTTGCGTATTTCAACGATTGTGACTTTATGAATTCCAATCGGATTAGGCCTGTTAGGTGAACGAGTAGCAAATACGCCTTTTTTTGGTCTAGTCATATCCCTGCGGGGATGGCATTGTAAAATTTCCCTATCTGCTTGATGCAACCAAGTTAATAACGTAATCCGTGAGCCTGACGCCAAACCTAACAAAGCATCATGATATATAGGATCAATGTGAATAACAGCTTCAACTGCACCACCCTCTGTCTCCATTTTAGGAGCAACTTCACGATTATTTATCTTTGACTCTACGTAACCTATAGTTTTAAGCTGCATATTTTTCTCTCTGACTAACAAAAAAATTAATATTATCTCAGTTTGATTTAGTTTACAACGCAAAAAAAAAGGTCTCAACAAGTTTAGAGTTGAAACCCTTTTTCACTTTTTTATCACGATATTCGCCCGACAAATATCAAGCCTAATACTTGATATTTGTTTGCTTCTTTATTTCTTCTTTACTATGGTAACAAACGACACAGATTCACTAGGAGCTATTTGATAATTTTGCGAATGTATAGCCGATATCCTTTTATTATTTGCCATATTTTCAATCCATGCATTAATCTTTATCCCTTTCGGGGATGATTTAGCAACATTCAGAACGTAACAGACCCTTATAAGATAGAATTCAATTGTAGAACAAAGTGGTTATAAATTGTTCAACAAACCCGCTTTTAACTTCTTGAATTTACATGAAATAGCAATACCAAAACCGGAATAATTGTTCAAAATTTTGCCAAATTGTTCAAAATATACTATACTAACAATACCAAAAATACTAATAAAAACATGGAGTTAGCTTTAAAGGGGAAACTATGTTCAATCACATTCATAGTAAAACAGTAGAGTTCAAAAAACATAATAAATTAGCTAAGTTCAATAATAAGCTCAATAATAAATCAAGTAAATCTACAGAATTTTTCCCCCACTACTTCATTCCGAAAAAAAAGGGTGATATTCCACCTGGGCTTGGCTTGAACAAAAAAATAGCACAAAAAATAATCAAGGCGCTAAAAAAACACTCTAAAAACGGCATTCTTACTATTTTGGAAATAAACCCTGCTGCTCAAATGATTCATTACTTATGGCTTGAAGGTAAATTCAAAGCTATGCTAAAACCCATATATATTAAACGCAAAACTGCAAAAAATTCTTTGCTTGCAACATTCATTCCTAACCCTATCAAATCACGCATGCTTGGAAAATACAACCTCCAACCTATAGACTTAAAATATCCCCTTGAACATTTATGGTTTTTGCATGAAAAAGTTAAATATATAAAAATACTTAAAATAGAAAACGGAATTTTAAAAATTCAAGATGAACTTTCCCCTGCAAAATCTAAATATATTATTAAAATTAAGGGGTTAAACGTCAAAAAACTAAATATAAATAGGTTACAAGATTTTTTTAAAAGTAATTTCTATAAAAACAACAAAACAGCCATGATAACCGTCTGCGATGAACAATTAAAACCCATAAAAGTTCAAGGTGTAAAAATAAACAATAAATGTATTCCAATAATTACAGACATTGATACTCATAACCTTGGAGAACAACTCAATAATGATATAAACGCTCCATCAAATAACACAGCTTTTCATACAACATATAAAAACCACAATCGAACTGATAAAATTATACAATTAAAACAAAATCTTATAAGAGAAATAGAAAATTCGAGTCCTTCTTTACGAGATTTAAAAATTAGTAATAACATCCCAAAAACCATGGGTACTATTTCAGCTAGAGAATTTTTAATTGATTACTACATAAATAAAGAATTTAATCAAATATTAATACAACATGGCAGCACATCTACTTTTCCAAGCACAAACCCGCATTTAATTCCTAAAAACACGTTTCCATCAATCGAAGACAATAAAATATATGGCGCTATCTTTGCATCAGGACATGTAATAAGCCTATATAGCAAAACAATATTAGCATTTTATCATATCATGAGAAGCTATAATTATAATTTTACCATACATCCCTCATGGCAGGACGATATGAACAATCTCCTGATTAATAACAAAGCTGAAATTGAGATGTTACGCAAAGATTTGCAAGGAGCTAATTTAATTAAAAAAGTAGAGCCGTATCCATGTAAAAGTATTTATCAAACTTCATATAAAAATTATTTTAATAAAAATCTTCTTTATAAACGCAAAAACCAGCAAAATAAAATGACACTAATAACTAAAACAAACCCTTATGGCTTATGGAATAAAAAATCCAAGAAAAAAGATGGTCAAAATCCAAAATCAATAGTAGAATATTTCAAACGTTCTAAAAAAAATAAACGTTTTAAAATCACAAAAACTTATAAAATTTTTACACATCACCAACATAATTACATGCGGAAAATGAATTAGTGATTAATTAAAAGGAGATTAATCATGCTCAATGGTAAAAAACAGCTAATAAAAAAATTAAATGAGCTAGCTGAATCCGGATACAGTAAAAGTATTATTAAAGAAAAAATAATTCCTCAAATTAAAGGTGGTAAGCCATTACCTAAAAAAGTAAAAAACTATTTTAAATCTTTAGAAACATATAACAATATATTGAAAAAAAATCGTCAAGCTCCTAAGTATGAACCCTCTGATCTCGAAAAAACAATCGATGTGGTGCTAAACCTTTACAAAGAAGCATTAAAAATTCCAAGCAATTCAAAAAACTGTAAGACTACCCTGTCTCCTTAAATTTAGGATATAGTAGCTTACCTATAACATATACGATAAAACCAATGCACGACTACAAGTAGTACCGAACTTCTATTCTACATAAGAAGTTTATAAACCAGCCAGTCAGCTTAACTCTTTTTTGGCCCAAAAGTGTTACCTATGTCTCCGGTATTTTCTGTTACCTATGTGTCGGGTAGCACATAATACAGGCAAAACTTTATTACCATGCTAAGTTAACTTAGTAACAACATCGGGACAATCCAAAGCACTATAATCTCAAAACTCGTTTCAATTTCTCAACCGCAAGCCTATGCTTGTTTTTGCTCATCTTTTCGATATTTAATAATTTCCATTTGATCGCTGGAAATTTCTCAATACTTGGAATATCCAACAAAGACCATTGAGGTTCGCACATTTTTAAAGATAACAAAAATTTTCGTTCATCTTCCATCAATGCCTGGTTTATCATTGCAATAAATCTCTTACGAATCGATATTATCTCATTAAAACTGACTTTCGCCCTGGCCATACCGTCAAAGTCATTATCATAATAACTTTTAATATCTAATAAATTCGGCGACAATAATTCGCTTATTGGACGATTGTGGCTTGCTAAATAAACTACAAATGCCTTTCTGATGTCATCTGTTATACCTTCGTTTTCCAGCAATAATTTTACATCAAATAAATCACGCGGATGTTGCCTATCCAAAGCCGCACAAAATTTCCCTGCATATAAATCTGGAATTGATAATGTTTGCATTGATACAAAACCACCAAATTCTTTTTCTGCACTTTTAGTAATTGTTCTTTGTTCACAAGGATAAACAGCTCCTCTAACTAGCTCATTAGGCTCAATTTTTACTTGGGTATTTTTTGAATTAACAAACAATTTCACTAAACGATTAGTTTGTTTCGTATACTTGCGTACAACTTTTAAACTTGGCAAACGTTTTTCAATGTTTTTTGCAATATTTTCTGTCGCTTTGGCTAAATTTTTTAAAGCATCCGCCCTTTCCTGAAAATGCACATACGTTAAATCAATATCGACCGAATAACGTGGTAAATCTCTAATGAAAAAGTTTATAGCTGTACCGCCTTTTAAAGCAAAACATTTTTCTTCTGCAACAATAGGCAACAATTGTAACATCAGCTTCACTTGCTGATAAAATTTGTTATTCTTCATCATCTTTAAATTCTTCTTTAAAAGTGTTTACAAAATTTGTTGGAATAGATAGTTGATATTTAGGAATATAATACCCACCAGCACCAACAACTCTTTTACCTTTACCAAGATATATTTTAGATAAATCTAGATATTGCAAACAAGGAAGATCACATAAATCAGCTAAGAATATAAATAGACGTTTTACTTTAACCGAAAAACACTGCTCTAGCAACTGTTGTAATAATTCAGGACGCAATGTTGTTAAACCTTCCATCAAATATTTGGCTTCTTCTAAAGTTTGTTTTGATGGCACTAAATATAATACTTCTAATATTGCTCTTTCTATGGAAGACACCTTGATAGCATAATCTGATAAATGCTTTTCCGTTACATTATCTGTGATGATATGAGTACCTATTTTGCGTGATTCTATTCCCATTGTATAATCAGCAAAAAGTTTTGGCGTAACATATTCGATTTTTCTATTCCATTTACTCCAAGTATCTTCAACAAGAAACCATTTTGGTAATTTTTCACCTTTTCTTCCAAACAACCAAACAACTCCACCACCACCTAAATGAAAAAAGTGTTGTATACCTGAAAGCTCTAATGCGGTTTTGCCTGCAACATAAACTGACAAGTTCATCTGTGTTTGTATAGCATACAAAGCGCCAACCCAATCAACTTCATCGCCAGATTTAGTAAAAGCACCTTGACCTATTTTTTTAAGCCAACCAGATTTAACATAATGACTTAGCAGCTGCTGTGACACACCTAGCTTTCTAAGCTGAACAGATAACATCACCGTACCCGGCAGCCAAGTAGACAGCAATCGGTTTAAAATGTTTCTTTTTTCACTAACCATATTTGTTAAAATAACATTATTTTAAACTAAAAACAACACAAAGTTTAAAATATTGCATAAATAACAAATTTGATTTGTTAAATAAGAAGGTTTTCAAACCAATCGAGAATATCATTAATGAAACACGACAATCTCACGAGGACATTCTTCACAAAGAACAAAAACGCTCACCCCCAATATAAACCCAAAATATTTTCCAATATTCGCAATTCGCGAATTGCGAATCGCGAATTAAAAAGATAAAAAATGACAAACAAGCAAAAAAACAAAACACAAATTTCAAAACAAAGTATTTGCAAATAATTTTAGTAGCTTTCTCCAAACCTAATCATAAATAAATTTACTTTTCCTTGATTTGGCCAATCAATATCTTTTTGATATTGTAACCCTAATTTTTTTGCAATTTTTATTGATCCTATGTTTTTGGGATTAATAGCAGAAAAAATTTCAGTGAATTTTGCGATTTCAAATCCATAATCAAGCATTGCTTTAGCTGCTTCAAATGCGTAGCCATATCCCCAATATTCACAATTTAACCCATATGAAAGCTCAATTAAATATTCAGATTCAACCAATATTGGCTCTAAACCACAATAACCAATAACTTTATTAGATTTTTTTAAAACAACCGCGCGTCGACCTAATGGAAAATTTTGCTCCAAATATGTAATTTTATCTTCAAGATATTTTTTTGTTTCTTCGTAAGTTTTGACGCCGCTAATATATTTTGTGGCCGCAGCATTTTTAAATTGTTCATAAACATCATCTAGATCCCTACATTCATATGGCCGAATAATTAATCTTTCTGTCTCAATTTTTTTGTTCATTTTACAAATACTCAATTTATATGCGCTAAAATCTTCCTATCAAGAATATGTTTTTACATTTGATTATCTATCATTTGCTGCTATCTCCGTTAAAAACTTCAGCAACTTTTGCTCCTCTTGACTTAGTCCCGACTTGGTGCCAACTTGGTGCTGACTTGATGCCAACTTGGTGCCGGTCTAGCTAATATCAAAGTTTACAATGGTTCAAATCAATAAATCACCAGCAACATAAATTTTATTTCTCGAATTTAAAGATAAAAAACGAAGGCTCCCAAAGGAGCCTTGTGCCCTAGCGTCGAAACCCTAGGGGAAGTAATTTTGTAATTATGAATTATAAACATCGTTTTTGCAAGCAAGATACACAAAAAACCATGCATTGTGACACAAAAAAGTAAATAAATAATCATTTTTTCCATAACTTATCACTCGTTCCAAAGAGCATTGGTTGTGTCCT
>JASFHH010000008.1:0-56513 GCA_050123335.1 Gammaproteobacteria bacterium | reverse complement strand
TGACTTAATTTAAGACGAATTCCAAAATTCAAGACTTGACCCCGCCAACGCGAAAGTGGCGGAACTGGTAGACGCGCTGGATTTAGGTTCCAGTGGGGCAACCCGTGAGAGTTCGAGTCTCTCCTTTCGCAGGATTAGGTGTCAGACACCGCCGGCATTGCCGGCGGTGTCTGACACCATCAATATAAGGTGTAAATATGAAAGTTTTTGTTGAGACGACTAGTGGGTTAGGACGCAGGTTAACCATTGAAATGCCAAGTGATAAAATTGATCAAGCAATAGAAAAGCGCATTGCTGAAATTGCTAAAACAGCAAAAATTGATGGTTTTAGGCCAGGTAAAGTACCGCAAAGAGTGTTGGAACAGCGTTATGGCAATGCAGTACGACAAGAAATTTTAAATGATCAATTGCAATCAAGTTTTACCGATGCGGTTATGCAAGAAAAATTAAAGCCGGCAGGTAGACCAGAAATTAAGATTAAGCAATTTGAGGCAAATAAACCTCTGGTTTATGAGGCTACTTTTGAGGTTTATCCTGAGATTAAGTTGACTGATTTAAAAGATGTTGCTATCTCACAATTTGAAGCTGTAGTAACAGATGAAGATGTCGATAAAGCAATCGAGAAAATACGAGAGCAGCATGCTGTTTGGGAAGAAATTGATAAGACTGCTGCAAATGGTGATCAGGTTACTATTGATTTTGAGGGTTTTATTAATGATAAGCCGCTTGAAAATGGTGCAGGCAAAGAAGTTCCATTGGTGTTGGGATCAGGCTCAATGATTCCTGGTTTTGAAGATGGAATTGTTGGTATGAAAGCTGGAGATGAGCGGGATATTGATGTTACATTTCCAGTAGATTATCATCATAAAGCCAGCGCAGGGAAAAAGGCAATATTTAAAATTAAAATGCACAAAGTTTCTAAATCTAATTTGCCGGAATTAGATGATGAGTTTGCTAAAAAAGCAGGAATTAAAGAAGGTGGTTTTGTAAAGTTGCGTGAAGATGTGCGTACTAAATTACAAGAAGATTTAAAAGCTGCGCTGGAAGCAAAAAATAAAAATGCGGTTTTAGATAAACTATTGGAATTAAATAAAATCGAAATACCGAATGTATTAATTGAAAATGAAAAGGAAGTCTTGCATCAGCAATTCATGCAGCAGTTTCCACCTAATATGCAAAAAGAGCAAATGCCTGAAATTGATAAAGATATTTTTAAAGAGCAGGCGATACGTAGGGTAACTTTAGGATTGTTAATGTTAGAAGTAATCAACATGTATACGCTTGAACCAAATTCTGACAGGGTTCGTGAAATCATTGAAACTTATGCACAATCACATGAAGATCCGCAAAAAATAATTGATTGGTATATGGCAGATAAAGAACGCCGGGCTTATTTTGATCAACTTAATCTTGAAGAGCAAATTGTTGCGAAATTGTTAGAGTCTGCTAAGGTAGACAAGAAGACTATTAGTTTAGAAGAGGTAAGTGCATCATGAATGACAACCACGTTCAACCGATTAATGATTTAGGATTAATCCCCATGGTGATTGAGCAAACTTCTCGAGGGGAGCGATCATTTGATATTTATTCACGTTTGTTAAAAGAGCGTGTAGTGTTTATGGTTGGTCAAGTTGATGATCACATGGCTAATTTAGTAGTTGCACAATTATTGTTTCTTGAATCTGATAATCCGGATAAAGATATTAGCTTATATATCAACTCACCGGGCGGTGTAGTTTCTGCCGGTTTGGCAATTTATGACACAATGCAGTTTATTAAACCTGATGTGAGTACCGTATGTGTTGGGCAAGCTGCAAGTATGGGGGCGGTTATTTTGGCTGCAGGGGCTACAAAGAAAAGATATTGTTTACCGCATGCTAGAGTAATGATTCATCAGCCGTTAGGTGGTTTTCAGGGTCAAGCAACTGATATTGAAATTCATACCAAGGAAATTTTGAAAGTACGTGATCAATTAAATAATATTTTAGCGAAACATACAAATCAGCCTTTGGATCGGATTCAAAAAGACACTGATCGTGATTTTTTTATGAGTGCGAAAGAGGCGGTTGATTATAATTTAGTTGATGACATTATGGAAAAGCGGGAATAAATGACTAAGAAAGACGAAACACAAATTCATAAATGTTCATTTTGCGGTGCGCCGCAAAATAAAGTTAAACATATGGTCGCAGGAGCTGGCGCATATATTTGTGATAAATGTATTAATTTATGCAATGATGCTTTGGCTGAACAAGAGTCTGCAGAAAATACCATTGATATTCTTTCCCCAGAAGTGGAACTGCCTAAACCGCACGAAATTAATGATATTTTAGCTGAATATGTTATTGGTCAGGATTATGCCAAAAAGGCATTATCAGTTGCAGTTTATAATCATTACAAAAGGTTACGAAGCGAAGTTAAAGACGATGTTGAACTTGCTAAAAGTAACATCTTACTAATTGGGCCAACTGGTAGTGGTAAAACTTTATTAGCACAAACTTTGGCAAAAATTTTACATGTGCCGTTTGCGATGGCAGATGCTACTACTTTAACTGAAGCAGGTTATGTTGGTGAAGATGTAGAAAATATTATTTTAAAGCTGCTACAAAACTGCGAGTATAACGTCAAAAAAGCATCTCAAGGAATTGTTTATATTGATGAAATAGACAAAATTACCAAGAAAACTGAGAATGTTTCAATTACGCGAGATGTTTCTGGTGAAGGAGTACAGCAGGCATTGCTTAAATTAATTGAAGGAACAGTTGCTGCGGTACCGCCAAAGGGTGGTCGCAAACATCCGCATCAGGAGTTTTTACACGTTAATACTGCAAATATTTTATTTATTTGTGGCGGAGCTTTTCATGGTTTAGAGAAAGTGATTGCGGAACGTACCAAAAAATCTGGGATTGGATTTAGTGCGGAGGTTCATAGTAAAGATCATAAAGATAAAATTGGTGAAATTTTACGTCAAATCGAGCCGGAGGATTTAATCAAATATGGTCTTATTCCAGAATTTGTAGGTCGATTGCCAGTAGTTGCGATTTTAGATGAGCTGGATAACGACGCGTTAATTCAAGTTTTAACTGAACCGAAAAATGCTTTAGTTAAGCAGTATAAAAAATTGTTTGAAATGGAAGGGATTGAGCTTGAGTTTACTCAAGATGCATTAGAAGCGATTGCCAAAAAAACTATTGATCGTAAAACTGGCGCGCGTGGTTTACGTTCAATTTTGGAGCATGCTTTGCTAGATTTAATGTATGAATTACCTTCAGCTAAAAAAGTCAAAAAAGTTAAAGTCAATCAGGCAGTGATTCTTGGTGAAGCCAAACCGGAAATTGTTCGATAAAGAGGCCAGGTCTTTACTAATTACAAAGCAGCAAACAAAGCACTTGTAATTAGTAAAGACCTGGCCCCCATATTAAAATTCTTGATTTACTTACAGAAACTACCTAAGATCAAAGTAGGAGTTAAGCAATTTTACTTTGTAGAGGTATTTTATGGCTGTGAAAAAAGAACATAAAGAGAACGACGAAATTGTACAAATTGATGAATTTCCGGTTTTACCTTTGCGTGATGTGGTGGTTTATCCCAACATGGTAATACCGTTGTTTGTTGGTAGAAAGTCTTCGGTGTTGGCGCTTGAAAAAGCGATGAATAATACCAAGCGAGTATTGTTGGTAACGCAGCTTGATGCTGAAATTGAAGAGCCTAAAGAAGACGAGTTGTACAAAATTGGCACAATTGCTTCTATTTTGCAGTTGTTGAAATTACCTGATGGTACAGTGAAAGTTTTGGTTGAGGGTGAACAGCGTGCCCAGATCCAAAGAATTATCCAAGAACAAGATTATTTGTTAGCTAAAGTCAATGTCTTAGAACACGAAGTTAAAGAAGATCGTGAAATAGAAATTTTGTTGCATACCGCTGAGGTTTTATTTGAGCAGTATGTAAGGCTGAATAAAAAAATTCCAACAGAAATTTTGGGAACTTTGGAAAATATTGATGATGTTAATCGCTTAGTTGATATTATGATCGCGCATTTGGTGCTGAAAATAACAGATAAACAGAATTTATTGGAAGCACATGAATTAAGAGCGAGATTGAATTTGTTAATTAAATATCTGGAAAATGGTATTGATACATTACAAATTCAAAAGCGAGTTAATTCGCGGGTTAAAAGTCAGATTGACAAGTCGCAGCGTGAATATTATTTAAACGAGCAAATGAAAGCAATTCAAAAAGAGCTTGGCGATGTCGAAGGTGGACATGATGAAATTACAGAGTTAGAGAGAAAAATTGCTGAATCCGGGATGTCAAAAGAAGCGCGAGCTAAAGCCAAAACAGAATTGCAAAAATTAAAAATGATGCCGTCAATGTCTGCTGAAGCAACGGTTTGCAGAAATTATTTAGATGCGTTAATTAATGTTCCCTGGAAAAAGAAATCGAAAATTAATCGTGATTTGGATAAAGCCGAGAAAATTTTAAATGATGAACATTATGGTTTGGAAAAAGTTAAAGAAAGGATTATTGAATATTTGGCGGTGCAAAGTCGTGTAGAAAAATTAAAAGGTCCGATTTTATGTTTAGTTGGTCCTCCTGGAGTAGGTAAAACTTCATTAGGCAGATCAATTGCGCATGCAACAGGCCGTAAATTTGTTCGCATGTCGTTAGGTGGTATGCGTGATGAAGCTGAAATTCGCGGTCATCGTCGAACTTATATTGGAGCTTTGCCTGGTAAGATTATTCAAAATATTACTAAAACACGTGTGCGCAATCCATTATTTTTGCTTGACGAAGTTGATAAAATGGCTATGGATTTTCGTGGTGATCCTGCGTCAGCATTATTAGAAGTTTTGGATCCAGAACAAAATAATTCTTTTAATGATCATTATTTAGAAGTTGATTATGATTTATCAGATGTAATGTTTGTGACTACGGCAAATACCGCTATTGCGATTCCGCCCCCATTGTTTGATCGTATGGAAGTGATTGAACTTGCAGGTTACACTGAAGATGAAAAAATTAATATTGCACAACGTCATTTGATTAAAAAGCAATTGGAAGCAAACGGATTGCTTGCCCGCGAAATTACTTTTTCTGAAGATGCATTGCGCGATATTATTCGTTATTATACGCGTGAAGCAGGTGTACGTAATCTTGAACGCGCGATTGCAAAAATTTGTCGTAAAGTAGTTAAATCAATTTTACAAAAATCGTCGCGCAAAGAAGTTAGGATTAAATCTGAAAATCTTGAAGAATATTTAGGCGTGCGTAAATATCGTTTTGGTGAGGCTGAAAAAGAAGATCAGATTGGTGAAGTTACTGGTTTAGCGTGGACTGAAGTAGGCGGTGAATTACTTTCGATTGAATCGGCAATTATGCCTGGGAAAGGTAATGCAATTATTACTGGTCAGTTAGGTGAAGTCATGCAGGAATCAGTGCAGGCAGCATTATCGGTAGTTAGAAACCGTGCCAGTAGTTTAGGCATTAAACCGGAAATTTTTGAAAAAAATGATATTCATATTCATGTGCCTGAAGGTGCAATACCTAAAGATGGTCCAAGCGCGGGTGTTGCAATGTGTACTACTTTAGTTTCTGTGCTTACTAAAAATCCAGTGCGGGCAGATGTTGCTATGACCGGTGAAATAACTTTACGTGGAGAAGTATTACCTATTGGTGGTTTGAAAGAAAAACTTTTAGCAGCACGCCGCGGCGGTATTAAACAGGTAATTATTCCAGAAGAAAATAGTAAAGATTTAAAAGAAATACCAAATAACATTACCGATCAGTTAAAAATTCATCCAGTGCGTTGGATTGATGATGTGTTTAGACTAGCGTTAGCTAAACCAGCTACAGCAAAAACTAAAGTTAAACCAAAGACTAAAACAAAAGTAAAAACAAAATCTAAAGCTAAGTCCAAATCTAAATCAAAATCTAAAAAAAAGTAGGGATTAGTTCCGCTTGATTTCGATACTGTATTTTAAGATTGTAAGAGCTTTGCTATTTTTACCTAATATAAAACATAGTTTATTTTTTAGGAAACTATCGATAAAAAATCAAACTTATTTATAACCTTTTAATTAATTGTGATAAATTTGTTGCGCAAATAATATGAACAATAAAAGCGCTAAGATTTATGTTGACAGTATGTGCTTGATAACTTAATTTGTGATTACTTTAGCGCGAGTTATGGATAAGGATTACGTAACTCTATAACTCACGTTACTTTAGATAACAATTACAAAAACCTCGAAGGCAATGAAAACAGCAGTTGTTTATGTTTGTTTTTAACACAGGAGGTTATGTCATGTTAATCATTCCATCCCCAAATATTAGTGTAGTGTGGCTTAGTATTTGTTTAGATGTAATTACATTGATAAGTCTTGTAGTGCTTTGTTACTTTGAAGCGCATAAGCATAAATAAAGAGAGTGTTCACTAAAATTGTATATTGCTATTAGAATAATGCTGCATGCGTAACACAATATCTACGCATGTGATAATGTTTTTTTGTGAGATGTGCTACAACTATTTGTTCAACGATATTATATGATTGTTTTTAACGGAAAAACTACTATTTTTCCAGTATTTATTAGCATTTTCAATGTCTTTTTTAATTTGATTTTTTAGTGCTGATAGATCAAACTTTCCTTCTTTATCAAAGAATTTCATGTTATCACGTAATTTTATTTTGAGTACAACTTCGATTTTTTCACCATAAATCATTTTTTTAAAACCGTTTAAAATATGAACTTCAGTTACTAATTTTTTGTCATGCGAATGCCTGATGCCACTAAACACCAAACCGGGAAATTTTTTTCCGTTCAGTGTTACTAAAGCAGTAAATATTCCACTAAAAGGTTGTTTTTTCGTAGTAATATTCGCGGTCGGGCATCCTAATTTACGAGCTTCTCCTAATCCTTTCATAACAGTGCCACAAAGTTTATAGTTTTTAACTATTTTCTTTGTTTTCTTGAAAATTTTATAATATGACATCGTATTATTTTCTCATGGGTATGTTGGTTTGATTTTTTGTTTTTATTTAATATCTTACATTCATTGATGATATATTATTATAGTAAATAATAGCAGCTGATTCTTAAGGCTTTCTTAGCAAAAACAAGAAAAGAGGGGTTTTTGCTCTGTATACAACAAAAAATCATGATCTAAATCAAGGTAATTTGATTCCAACAGTTAATATAATAGGCACATCAAAACCAGGATTGCGGGCAAAAAAATCGCCATTGGAATAATGTTGTACACGTAAAGCAATGTCTATCATATGATTTTTACCGATTTCTGCGCCAATACCGCCATAATCTTGCCATATTGCATATCCACCGAGATCTTTACCATATACATGATCACGATTTATTAAAGTTGGTCCAGCAATGCTGCCATTAATGTATGGATTAAAGTATTTTGTGCGCAACAGCCATAAGCGTACTTCAAGAAAAGCAGAAGCAGCGAATAAAGAGTTCGGTGCTTTCCACTGCGCTAAATTTAATCCAGCATACATGGAAAGGAATTTTTTAGTAAATAAGTTATGCAGATAGCCAATCATCCATCCACTATTTGCTGGGTTGTGAGTAAGGAGAGATGCATGTAGGATTTTTTTATCGTAAAATCCAGCAAATATTTTATTTTTATTTTGTGTTTGATCTTTTTTGATGGTTTCAAAAAATCGGTTTAAATGATAATTAACGCCGGCGGTTATGCTGTTAGTGTAGGGCAATTTTTGATTGGTTTTTTTGGCGGCTCTTAATAAATTAATTGTAGCATCCCAGTTGGCAGCAAAATGATATACTAATCCTATGCCATAATTTGGTATTGCAGCATAATTTCCTGTTGGCAGTATCTGAGTAGAATTTATGTCAACACCTTTGCGCGCAACATAGCTAATGCCAGCCATTAAACTTAAAGCGATTTTTTGTGAGATCGGCATTAAATATTTGCCGTCTAAATAGATTAAATTATGCGAAAATTCATGTTTGTTATTGTTTTGATCGGTTACATGAGCATTAGTTTTATAGATAATACCGAATTCAGCTCCAAAATTTGTAGCAGAATCATAACCAAGTCGTAATTGCTGGGAAAATTTGTTTTGTTTGAGTTTGAAAGGTCTAGTATATGAGTTATAGTTGATTGGGCTGTAACCTAAAGCTCCACCGAGATATAAGCTTCCTGCTTTAGCTGTAGTAGTGATTAAACATAAGCTAAGCAACCAGAGCGTTGAGTTGAATACCGTCCTTGACATTCTAGCCTCCAATATTAATAGTCTAGCACGTATTTTTTAGAGGATGCAAAAAAAACATAACTCTTACTTGACAGTTGTTTGATGCTATTGGTATAAGTCTACTTCTGGCTTAGGCTAGTTTATGTAATAACGCTAATGCGCGTTAATAGCTCAATTTATGAACAAATATATGAGGATTATTTTATGGGTATAACAAAAGCTGAAATTATTGAATCAATGGCAGAAGGGGCAGGGATAACCAAAGCTGCGGCAGAAAGAGCTTATGAAATATTGATAGGCGATATTGTGAAAGGCGTCAAGCAAGGACCAGTTACTTTGGTTGGCTTCGGTACCTTTAGAATTTCTGAGCGTAAAGCTAGAACCGGTATTAACCCACGTACAGGTGAGAAGATCCAAATCGCCGCTACCAAAGCATTGGTATTTAAAGCTGGTAAGAAGACCAAAGAAGAAGTTAACGAATAATTTTTTATATAATTGAACCCCTAACAAGTAAGTTTTTAGGGGTTTTGTTCTTAGTTCTATCCCAATTTAATTGGGTGCTTAGCTCAGTTGGTAGAGCGTCGCCCTTACAAGGCGGATGTCGCAGGTTCGAGCCCTGCAGCACCCATATTAAAATCAAGATGTTATCGCCTCCGGTTAAATTTTAAGTCAATTTCACTCCGTTTTTGGGTATGTCCCTAACATCTTTCATGGTTTTTTGCGGTTGATTATTTTGGGGGTTTGTTTTATTTGGGTCTTTTATTTTTATTGTTTCTTTTTTCGGAAAACCATTATGGTTTGTTTTTTTGTTATTTGTTAACCAGTATTTATTTTTTAATAAGTGCTTGCATATAGAATCATATGAATTAGGCATATATTTTTTCCAATTATCTGCCGATAGATTTGTTGATTGTAATTGCGTTTTGCTATTTTTTATTTTTTCAAACAACAAATCTTTTTCATTGTTACATAAATCTTCAAATATTGTATCATCGCATTTACGCAACATCTTACATTTAATATCTTGCAATGCATTTCGCAATCGACTATTTGTTTCTTTGATGCTTTTGATATTTTCGTTGATTTTTTTAAAAAGTAATTTGTATTTTTCAATATGGCTTATACTTTTATTTCGAGTGATTTTATTAATTGCTTGACGCAATAAACGCATTTTTTTGGATCTGCTACGGGATACAGAGCTAAATAGCCCAAAAAAATAACTTCTGCTGCTTACATATTTTCTCAAGCGTTTTGTAGCATATTTAAGAATAAAATTGTAGTTGTCTCGATCTTTATTTGGTAATTTGTAATTAGTGGAGTTTATTTTTGTAACTACTTCCGTAAACCAATGTATTATTTTTTTCAAGAAATTATCTGATTTTCTTTTAATTCCGTGCCATATGTTTTTTATGGGAAGTAATTTAGAAGGGGTGATGTATCCCAAAAATGTATAATTTTTCCTTGGGATTTTATGTCCAATTATTTTTAATGACTTAAGCGCGAGTGAAGCACAATTTTCTTTTGTTTTTTTCTTTTTCCTTTTCCTTGATGGTTTTGGCTGCCGAAAATTTTCATTAAAGATATCATTTTTTAGCAACTCTTCATACGTAGGTGGATTGATTTTTTGTTCTAAAACCCACGCAAATAGTTTTTTTGCTTTAGACATATTTATGTGGGTAGATAAGCTGGAGCAGGTTTTTAGGTTTTTTACTTCTTTATTTTTCCCTGTAACTTTTGGGTGTGTGCTATTTTTAGTATTCTGATGGTTGACTTTTTTTTCTAATTCATCAAAAAGCAATTGTAATTTATTTTCGATGCCAAAACCCAGTTTTGTTTTTACTTTTCCATCTTTAAAAAATTTATCATTTAGTTTATCAAAATAATATTCTAATTCCCATTTGTTTATTTGGTTCAATTTATTTTTAAGTTTGTTGGGGTCTAGTACATTTGTGATGTATAATTCTTTTAATAATTTTGTTATTTTTAATTGCAAGTCGCTTGAATTTGTATTAATTTCTACCAGTTTTCTTAAATTAAACGTAAATAATGCTGGTTTTTGAAAACTTTCTAAAGTATCTATGATGCTTTTTATTTCTTTAGAACCAACTTCTTTTTTTGCTTTAAGCTTGTTTTTATAATTTACTGTAATTGAAACCACGGAATTTTTGAACTTGGTTTCGATTTTTTCTAATTCACTTATCATTTTTTCAATATTATGTTGGAAATCTTTTTGGGATTTAGCTGATAGTGTATAAATAATACCTCTTTTGTTATTTTTTAGGAAATGCTTCAGGCAATAAAAACCTTCGGCGCCTTTCTTTTGCCACCATTTAACTTTATTTTTAGAATTTTTATAATTATCTAACCATTTTCGTAATTGCCACAACCGGCTTTCTAAATCATGACGATCATTAAAATTCATTCTTACAATGCTTTCATCATTTTTTGTATTAACTAAATCAAATTTCCAAATAGTTGGTTGCCAAATAATAGTTGATTTATCTTTTAATTTTTTTAATTCTAAAAACTCAAGATAAACACACATATGCTGAGGTGCTTCTGACATAGGGTTACGCACAATAGAGTATACAGGTTTGTTTGGGCTTATGAATAAGCCGTCCCTAAACTGGCTTTTATATGATTGTTTTATGCTAGGTTGTTGTTTATATGGCATTTTTATTTATCCATTTATAAGATATTTCTCTCATATTATAAGGTAAATATAGTACAAAATACATCATTTTGCTAAGGTTTTGAGCAAGCCAGGCGTTAATTATCATTTTATAATGTATCAAATGTCCTACGAAAAAATCATCCGTTCGCGCACTTTTAAATTTTAATTTTTAGAGTATTATGTTTTGCCATAGAACTTCAAGATCACGATGATCTATCTTGTTTTACTCAAAATTACGAGCACTGAGGCTCAAGTTTTATAATTTTTTTATAAGAATAACTTGATGGTTACTTGCGTCATCAGCAGGTGAGCTGTTTTTAAGGGAAGATGGCCAATGTGGTATCGTAATGTTTTTAAATTATCATTAAAATTATTTCTTATTTTATCTTTGTTTTGTTGTGGAATTTTTTGCGGCATTAGTTTTGCATCGAATGATAATCATGATCATTTTGTTTTTCAAAAACCTGCGTCGTATGATCATTCAGTTAATCAGGTTCAAGATTCTGACGACCAAACTTTAACCTTAAACAATGATATGTTTGGCCTGCACGGCCCGTTTTCCTTGCAGGCAGTTTACAGCAAATTATTTGGCATGACTGTTGAAGGAACATATACGCAAGTTTTAGGTTTAAAAGATGCAGCATTGTTAGAACTAGATTTAGGCGGCAAACAACGGCGCATTGCAGGTACTTGGGGACATGCTCTAACTGCTAATCAGTTATTTAAAATTACCGCAGAAAACTTATCACAGAATTTAGATTTTGATTTTGTTACAGGTAAAATTAGAAAATGGATGTATCAGAATGCGATCGGCGGCAGTTATGCTTATCTTATAAAGAACGGATTATTTAACGATATTAATCTAAATGCCTATTACAGCAAAGCCAACAGCAAGAATTTACCTTCGATAGATTACACTTCAGGAAGCAGTATTTTTAGAGATTTCCGCAGAATAGCGGGAGGCGTAGACAAAAGCGCCAGCGTAGGAGTTCATTTATTACCAACACCAGCAACTTTAATCGGAATTGCAGCCGACTATGATGATGTTTCATATAAGATGCGAAATGATCTGAGTACCAAAAAAGATGAAGACGGCTTAGGAGCAACCGTTAGTTTAGATCAATTAATTAATGATCACATAAAATTTAATTTATTAGCAAGTCACAGAAAACCTTATCAGGATTACAAAGCAGAAGTTGACTGGCTAGTGAATAGTGCTCCGGGAAGCAGTTTAGAATTAGGAGTTTTAGGCGAAAGAGTAATAGGGAATCTTGGAACCAGAAACGACACCCAGGGAGGAGTTAACTTTGCTTACACTTGGGGCGGAAATCCGACTGCGAAACCGATGTTATATGGAGTTCCGAAAGCAGATACAGGAATTAGCGGCTTAAGAGATTGGGTATCTAATCCTGCAGTAAGAATGGAACAAGTGTTAGCGTTAAAAGACGAAAGAATTCAACGCATCAGAAACTTAACATCTTCCGCCCAACCAAAATTAGCAGCGAATAATGAAGATGCAATTAAAATTCAGCCAGGCGAAACTAAACAAATAGATGTTGCACAATATTTTGCAAGTAGGATCAATGACAAGACAAATGATAAAGATGCCGACAAAATTGTATACAATGTAAAAACCTTGCCTAAAGGACATGATTTAAAATACCAGGACGGCAAATTAATCATCAACCAGGACAGTTTTACCAAAAAAGATGTAGACCAAAAATTTGTAATAAGTTTTGAGCCGGCGAATACAAATGCAATTTCGTCATTAAGTCTGGTGAGTTTGGTTTTGAAAGTAGAAAGACCGCACCCAATTAGTTGGCCGCCAGCTCCAAACCCATATTATCTTTACGATCATCCAATAACGATATATCTAACAGCAGGGCAGGTTTATAGTAAACAAAGTTTTGTTAAGAAAGAGCAAACGCATAATAATCAAATAATTGTTAATGTAGAGTGGGATAAGTGTGATTTAGATTGGAGTAAAGCTTTTACTGGTTTTGATAGTTTAAAAATTGTGCCGCATGTGGAAGTAAAGCCGTATTATCCGGATCCCCCTCTCCCTTATTATCATGATTACATATTGACTTACAGTGCACCTGCAGGCATACCTCAATCAGCAGTAGGTCGTCATACTGCTTACATTGCTCCATGTATTCCTCAAGAATATTTTCCGACTCTGCCATGTAATCCGCCGTTACCAATCACCATAATAGTAGGAGTTAAGCCGACAATTACGATTCCGACTTTGACTTTTGAATACAAAAAGCCGGTAAATGAAGATATAACACAGTATATAAAGTCAATGCCGGGATATAGTTTAAATACAGTGACAGCTGATTTAAGTGAGTATGGATTAAAATTAAATTTTGATCAAGCAAGCCAAAAAGTAACAATTACCGGTACGCCAACTAAAACCACCGAAACAGAACGTACCATTCCGATAAGCGCAAGTAATAGATTTGGCAAAACGGATAGTAATTTTAAATTAGATATTTTGAGTCCGCCGATCAAATTAAAAGATATAGGAGATAAAGCAGGGCAAGTTGATAGATATATGAATCCAATTCCATTAGAAGATTATTTTGAAGTGCCGGTAGGAAGTCCAAAGATTGATGGCTGGGAGATTGAAGCAAAAAGCCAAGACGGGCAAGTTGACATCAAAGGGTTAGATCAAATTAAAAATTATTTTGGGTTAACAATTAAAGATGGTTATTTGCAAGGCAAATTAAAGGATGTAAAACAACATGCGCCATACGTGTTTTATATCAGCGCCAGGAATGCCGAAGGTGAATCAATAGATAAAGACGGAAATGCAGCATCAGCAAAAATGAATTTGACAGTATTGGCAAAAAATGAGAATTAATTTTATTATGAATTAAATTACTGTGTAAGGGACAAAATTTTATGGAATATTACAGATG
Organism: Gammaproteobacteria bacterium; assembly: GCA_050123335.1. Classification (GTDB taxonomy): domain Bacteria; phylum Pseudomonadota; class Gammaproteobacteria; order UBA12402; family UBA12402; genus JASFHF01. Next base: position 42,684 of record JASFHH010000008.1, on the reverse strand, counting down.
TTGTCATCCCGCGGCTTGACCGCGGGATCCAGTGCTGAATTGCGTTGTTTTCTGGGTTCCGCGGTCAAGCCGCGGGATGACAGCGAGGCATAAACAAATTACCAAAAAAGTAATAGCCCGTTCTAATAAAAAAATTGTCCCTTACTTGAATTAAGAATTGGATTGAAAAAAAAGGAGCAGTAAACATGCGTAAAAAACTTATAAAATACATTTTTAATAAAAAGTTTAATAAAAAATTTACTAAAAAAATAATTAGAATTAAAGTGGTACAATTATTTATGGTTTTTTTTGCGGTATTTTTTTGCGCCAACGTGGGTTTTGCAGAAATAATCACGTTGGGCGGAGATACGGCGAATCATGCAAGCAGCAGAGTAAATAATCTTGTAAATATATCTAGTAATAATTTAGGTGCTTCTGAAACGAATAAAACAAAAGATTCTGTTTCACATAATGTGGATCGTGCAGTAAACGAAGACGTTAAATATTTATTTAACGCAAGATATTTAGGATATAACTCGGCAAAAGAATACGCCAAACATCATATTAATCCGGATAAATTAAAACCATATCCAGGAACAGTCAATGACAATCCATATGCTGTAGGAAGTATTGCCAGCAAGTTAAATATAAACCCAAACGGTTCAGCGAGTTACAGTATTCCAATAGCAGTTGCGCCAGGTACAGCCGGTATGAGTCCGGAATTAAAAATTGCTTATAACAGTCAACAAAAAGACGGGCTTTTAGGTATGGGATTTTCACTTGCTGGTTTAACCGCAATTATTCGAGCGCCGCAGACTAAAGGGCAAAACGGTAATATACATGGAGTTGATTTTACCAACAATGATAGGTTCACTTTAAATGGACAACAGTTGGTTGCAGTTAATGGAGATTACGGAGCAAATGGCACCGAATATCGCACATATTTTGATAGTGAAGCAAAAATAAAATCGTTTGGTCAACAAGGTAATGGTCCTGCATATTTTCAAGTGTGGACCAAAGGCGGTCAGATGGCAGAATATGCTAAGACACCTGATTCGCAGCAAATTGCGCAAGGTCAAGATACAGTTGCGACCTGGGGTTTAAATAAAATAATAGATACCAAAGGAAATTATCTGCAAGTTAAATATTACAATGATAAAAATACAGGATCATTTTATCCAACCGAAATAGATTATACCGGAAACGATGCGGCAAAACTTACGCCGTATAACAAAGTGTTATTTATTTACGAAGACCGGCCGGATGTGCAAGTGAAATACTTATCCGGTTCCAAAATAACCATGGATAAAAGACTAAAAGAAATTCAGGTGTATACCGAAGGAAATTTAACTTACGACTACAAATTAATTTATGATCAAAGTTCATCGAGCGGTAATTCAAGATTGATAAGTGTTCAAGAATGTGCGGGAGATAAATGTTTAACTCCAACGAAATTTACTTGGAACGATGGCACAAGAGGATTCATACACTTAGGGAATTATGATAATCCTGGTAAATTACCAGGTATTGGTCTTGCTCAAAGTGGAGTTGATTTTTTGGATTTAACCGGCAATGGCTTAACAGATGTATATTACCAACCAAAATGGGGAGGTGCGAGTGGAGCTTGGATCAACAATGGAAACAGTTGGCAGCGATCATCAAGTTATGCTCCGCCGACAATAGGTGAATCGTATTTAGGAGAAGATCTTGGCATAAGATTTGCAGATTTAACCGGCAATGGTTTGCCGGACATTGTACAAAGTTTTGAAGGAGGAAAAACCGCTTGGATAAATACTGGAAACGGTTGGAAGAGTGTCGGCAATTATATTCCGCCGGTTCAATTTAATAAGTGGGTGGTATATCCGGGTGAATCTCATGATAGTAATGATAAAAATGATAATAATGGAGTCGATTTGGATTTAGGTGTTAGATTTGTCGATTTAAATGGCAATGGCCGTATGGATATGGTTCAAGGATTAGATAGTAATGACGCATATTGGCGGAAAGGAAGGCATGCCTGGATAAATACAGGAACAGGTTGGCAAGCAAATGATAATTATGCGCCTCCTACAAATATAATATATATTAACGAGATTGATCATGATGATTGGGCAGAATTTCACATTTGGGATCGGGGAGAGCGTTTTGTGCATTTAACCAATAGTGGTTTACCTGATTTTGTGTCGAATAGTGGAGCATGGATAAATACCGGCAGTGGTTGGAAGAAAGCAGATAATTATAACTTGCCGGTGCAAGTAACTATAATGGGTGGCGGCGATAATAAAGATACCGTAGACAACGGGGTTAGATTTATAGATTTAACCGGAAATGGTTTAACCGATATTATAAGTAATAATGGTGCTTGGATAAATACAGGAAAAGGATGGCTGAGATCACCACGATATGATTTACCCAGTGATTTACCAATAAAAATTGTAGATAGTAATTGTCATCTTGATCAGGGCATTAGATTTGTGGATGTAAGTGGTAATGGCTTACCAGATTTATTAACGGGAGAAAATGGTGTTTGGTTAAATACAGGAAATGGTTGGAAAAAAGATACTACAGGAGAATATAGTTATTTAACGAGTTTTTCCAATAAGCTTGGAATCAATTTAGCAAGATTTATAGATGTACAGGGCACAGGTTTTTTGGGCATTATTTCAGATAAAAGAGATGGTACAGAGATAAATATCTTAAAAGGTCCAGATCTATTAATCGGTATTAAAAACGGAGTAGGTAAAAAGATCGAAATTAGTTATAAACCTTTAACCAATTCTAATATATATACTAAAGAACACAACGCATTATATCCAAATGCAGATTTTCAAGGAGCGATGTATGTAGTATCGCAAACCAGTGAAGATACTGACGATACCGATCCGACAAAAAGTAAAATTCATGGCGCGCAAAATAACAAAGAAACAAGAGTAAAATTGCAAGCCGAGGACCAGCATGTAACCAAATATCATTACACTGGAGCAAAACTAAATCACAACGGTTGGGGCTTTTTAGGTTTTCACCAGGTTAAAACGCAAGATGCAACTACCGGTATTTATACAATTGATACATATAGTCAGGATGCAGATAATCATCTTTTAGGAAACTTGCTAAGCAAACAAACATATTCCAAAGAAGGAACCTTATTGACTGATATCCAAAATGCTTGGGAAATAAAAACTTTTGGAAGCGGAGAAAAGAACAAAACGTATTATTTACCTTATCTAAAACAAAACATAAAAAAATCGTATAGTTTATCAGGTAAATTACTAAGTACGCAGACGATTAACACAGAAGTGGATAATTATGCCAACCCAACAATAGTATCTAAAATAACGAAAGATAGTTTTGGAACTTATACAACTACAACAACCAGCACTTTTAATAATGATGAAACAAAATGGTATTTGGGAGAATTAATGCGCGCACAAGTAAATGCTGCGATTGAAGGTGTAAGCGCATCTTATAATAAAAAAAATAACAAAGCAGCAAATTCAATTACCAGAACATCAGAATTTACTTATGATCCAGATACTGGAATGTTAGTAAGCACGATTTCTAATCCAGACAAACCGGATTTTAAAGTCACCAAAACTGTCGAGCGCGATCAATTTGGCAATATAATAAAAACCACAATGCAGGCTCCAAATGCAGATGATCGGATAACTAAAAATCAATATGACACAAAAGGCAGATATATCATATCGTCAACCAATCCTTTAAACCAAACAGTAACTCAAGAAATAGATCCAAAGTTTGGTAAACCAACTACAACAACAGATCTCAACGGTTTAAAAACAACTTACACTTATAACAATTTTGGACAATTACTCAAAAAAACCAATCCAGACGGAACGCAAGATTCAATCGAATACAAATGGTACAACCACTATGGAATAAATGATCCATTAACCGACCCGTTATATTATGCAGTATATTATAAAACCGAACATGTAACTGATGGAGATACGAAAACAACATATTACGATATGTTAAATCGTCAGGTGGCAACTACTCATCACGGATTTAATGGTGGTTTAATTTGGCAAAGCACACAATATGATAATTTGGGTAGAGTCACACAGCAGTCAATTCCGTTTAAGCCTAGTGATGAACCTTTATACGATAAGTTTGAGTATGACGTTTTGGGTCGGGTTACCAAAATAACCAAAGCAGACCAAAGTGTTATTTTAAATTCATATAACGATAAAGATGGTATTTCTACCACAACAACAAATCAGCTAAATCAAATTGCAACAGAAGAAAAAGATGCCAGAGGCAACCTAGCAAAAACAATAGATCATGCAGGCAATGTTACGACTTATCAATACGATTCATTTGGTAATTTAACTCAAATGACAGATAGCGCCGGCAATATTTCGACGATTACTTATGATGACTTAGGGCACAAGCTTGAAATAAATGATCCGGACAAAGGACATTGGACTTATAAATATGATTCTTTGGGGGAACTAATTAGTCAAACCGATGCGAATGGTGCAACAAAAAACCAACAAGCAAACCAAACCACAAGTTTCAAATACGATAACTTAGGTAGAATGATTGCAAGAACTGATGCGGCTGGAACCAGTACTTGGAGTTACGGCAATGATCCGGCAAAACATAACGTAAATAAATTAGTACAAGTAAATGGCGTTGCAAACATTTCAAATGTTTCATCAAATAAATATGGTGAAATTAAAATAAATAAGCCAACACGTAATCAAGTAATACAGGCGAATAAAGAAAATGTCGAAAGTTACAGTCGAACTTACGAATATGATGCTTTAAGCAGACCCATAAAAACTACAATAACACTAAATGGAAAAAGCTATACCAAAGAAGTTGCATATGACACAGACAGTAGGCCGCAATATATAATTTATCCAAATGGAGAAAAAGTTGAAAATATTTATGATGAATTAGGCCGGCTTTGTATCATTGATACAATAAGTACTCCTGCATACGCGTATTGGTTGGTGTATTCCATGACGCCTAGGATGCAGATAAAAAGTTGCAGTAATGAAATTGGTTTAGTTACCACAAAAACTTATGATCGAGCAACAGGTCGTTTAGAAAACATTCAAACAAAACACGATTCATCTTTTGCATTGCAAAACATAATGCATGGAAAAATACTAACAAAACGAAAAGATAATCAAAAAGATAAAGTAAGCGATGATACAATTATTCAAAATCTAAATTATACCTACGATGCTTTAGGTCAACTAAAACAACGAGATGATTTAGCAAATGATATTCACGAAACATTTACTTATGACAACTTAAACCGCTTAACCAGTTGGAACTATAATGGCTTACCTAGCAAAGTTAAAAAAGCAGAACAATCAGATAATGATTTGTTGGTAAAGATTAACAAAAATAATATGAAAAATAAAAAACCAAATATCAAAAACAGTAAAAACATTGCAGCTGCCGGAGCTGTAACGTATCAATATGATGCTTTAGGTAATTTAACTTATAAATCCGATGTTGGTCATTATAAGTACGGAATAAATAAAAACAATCCAGTCGTTGGCCCGCATGCAGTAACCAGCATTGAAGACGATAGCGGCAAACAAATAGACAGTTTCACTTATGATGCAGACGGCAACCAAACAAATGAAACTTTAAACGGAAAATCCAGGACTATAAGTTATACCAGTTTTGGAAAACCAAAAGAAATAACTACTAAAGATGCCAAAGTAGATTTTTACTACAATGCAGATCGTAAACGATTCATGCGGGTTGATCAGGTAGGAACTGCAACTACCACAACTTTATATTTAGGTGATTATCAGGTTGTGGCGTACAACAGCGGAACCAAGCTTACGACACAAACAAAATGCTACATTGGTCCAAATGCTTTATTGGTTAAAAGCGATGATGGAAAAGGTTTGTCATCCCGGACCCAGTCAGTTGATCCGGGATCCAGGGCTGTTAATGAGGGGAAAATAAATAATGATGGAACCAAAAAAATCTATTACATGTTGACAGATGCTATAGGATCAACGACTGCAATAACAGACGAAACCGGCAATGTAATTCAAAGATATCACTACAGTCCGTTTGGACAACAAATCCAGTTTAAAGGAGAAGCAACTAATAATCCGCTAACCCATCAAGGATTTACCGGTCATGAAGAAGTTGAAGATGTGAATTTAATTCATATGAACGGTCGATTATATGATCCGCAGTTAGGAAGATTTTTAAGTGCGGATCCGACAATTCAGCGACCTGCAAACAGTCAAAGTTTAAATAGATACAGTTATTGTATAAATAACCCGCTAACATTAACAGATCCAAGTGGCTATTCGTGGTTAAGCAATTCGTTTCATCATGTTGACGTTGAGCATCTTATCCAGCAAATAGCACAAATAGCGATAGCGGCAATAATAATGGCGAACGATGGCTTTTTGGCAGCGGCATTTGCATCGGCAGTGATGAGTGGAATGTTTGCGTTAGCTAATGGAGGGAATATAGGAACCGCGATATTATCTGCTGGATTAGCGTTTACTAGTGCGATAATATGGAATGGAGTGGGTACTATGCTTGGAGAAGGTGGAGAGCTTGGAACAACTGAGGCACCATTGCCGATAAGAGTAGGAGTGCATGGAGTGGTAGGCGGAGCGATGAATGCAATAGAAGGAGGAAGTTTTAAGGATGGTTTCATCGCGTGTGCAGCAGGAGAAGCGGCAAGCGGAGGGATGGATGATTTAAATATAAGCAAGCAGACGATGCAAGGGGTATTGGCAAGATCGATGACAGCCGGAGTAGTAGGAGGCACCGCAGCCGCAGCAACAGGGGGCAATTTTATAAATGGCGCATCCACAGCAGCTTTTGCGGAACTCTTCAATGATTGCGCTCATAATTCTCAGGTTGAAGCAGAAAAGCGAGAATGGATTGAGAAGCATGAATATAGATATACGGATGCTGGCCAATTGGCATCTGATTTAGGAAAAAATGGAATTGTGTTTGCAGAAAGGCCATTGGATGGTTCTGGTGACCTAATGTTCCGAGATGCATTAACCCATGCTTTGCATATCGATATGGCGCATGAGGAGATATTCTACACAGATTCTTCAGGTGTTTTGCATGCTGTTGGGTACTTTAAAGGGAAAGGAGTGTTTTATTCTGATCCTGCTAAATTAGATCTTAGTCACTATCAATTTGGTCCAGCGTATAAAAATATCAGCACATCATATACGACATTTCATCCTTCTGGTTTTAGTGCTGCAAATTATTCTACTTTAACTCATAACTGTCAACTTTATGCTAATACAGTTCGACTTAGTTTGCATTTGAGGATGGATATATGGACAATATGATTAAAAATATCGTTTTAATTTTATTTTTGATTTTTAATTTTTTTATTGTGGCTTTTGCAGGAGATGTTCAAATTCCAAAAGGCAAAATAATATACGCTATAGGCAATGATAGTATATATGTATTAGATTTAAAGACGTTGCATGAGAAAGTTATACATAAAGAAAAAGCTTTTTTGAGTGGTTTATCTAAAATAGATAGTACAACTTTTTTATTTACTAGTGATGATGTTCAGAATTCATGTATCAAAAAATATGATTTAGCTACTAATACTATTGAAAAAGTAACACAAGGAGCAAAGCCAACTTATGCGGGAAAGAGTAAGATTTATTTTTATTATGCGCCATCATATAAAGAAGGTGATTGGTTATATGAATTAAACTATGCACACAACAGTAAGGCAAGGAAAATTATAAAATCTTGTGCTGGTGGTTTGTGCAGAAGGGCAATAATGGTGTCCAAAAATCAACTTTTAATTAGCAATCCAGAGAAGAGGGGTGAGCTTTTGTTGTTAGATACTAATAACAACGGAGTAAAATTTTTGCCAGTTAAAGGCTGTGGGTTTCCTCTTATATGGAGATCCAAGGCCAATCAATTGTTGTGTGCTGATGTAAAAAATAAAGATTATTTTTTAATTAAGCTTAATGGTGAAGACAAAAAAACAATAAATTTAGGTAAATATAATAATGTTTCTCCAATTTTATATATTCCAGAGACAGATCAATTAATTTATTCGCGTTTAGATGGTTTTTTATATGGGGAGCATTATGATTGGTGGATATATGATTTTACAACAGGGGAGAAAAAGTTACTGATAAAAAATGCAATGGGGCAAGCTGGGGATGCAATTTATTTGCCTAACAAAGATTAATTAAAATACGGGCGTTCTTTAACATTTTTGCAATTTTGTAGACGGCGCAACTACGGCGGCCTTTGCGGAACTCTTCAACGACTGCGCGGCGAATCATCAGACGAAGGTGGAAGAACAAGAGCGTATGAGGAACGGATTCTATGCTCAGGCAAAAGCAGAAGCAGAGATGACGCAAGGTTTTGCTGATAATCCTGCTTTAGCAAAAGCTTTGGCTGTTACTCTTGCCGGATTTGTATTGACACCATTTACCGAAGGATTGTCAGATGCATGGGCTTTAGGAGAAGACGCCGCAATTCTAGAGAGTATGGATGCTTCAACTATTCGGTTTACTCAGGATAGCATTAAAAGTGCTTTCCGAAATGGTAATAGTTTGAGTGATACGATAGCTGAGCTTAAAGCTGGAAATTTAACGGCGGATGATTTTCCTGCTATAAGGGTTTTTGAGAGAGATGGAAATACGTATAGTTTAGACAATAGACGTCTATATGTTTTTCAAGAGGCAGGAACATCGATTAATACCATCCCTGCAACGGAGGAAGAGATAGCTTCTTCTTTAGGAGACAAATTTACAACAAAAAATGATGGAATATCAATTCGTGTCAGATGAGGGTTATAAAATGACATTAGTAGAGCAATTAAGAAACATTAAAACGAAAAATGATTTCATAGATTTTATAATTGCGTTAATTGAGGATTTTAAGTTAAATCCGGATAGTTGGGAAAATCAAGATATTGTTTCATATTTAGAGGCTATGTCTGCTTGGATAAAAGATTCAGATGGTCTTTATAAAAATACAGGTGAAAAATTACCGAAGCCTTCAGATTGGAAAGTTATGGCCAGATTATTATATGCCGCAAAGATTTATGAATAACTTTGTTATTTTTTAGATTTTTGATATGGCGCAACTACGGCTGCCTTTGCGGAGTTGTTTAATCATATTGTTCATGCGATCGAGGCAAAGCAGGCAGCAGAACAAAATATGGAGACGATAAAAAAAGAATGGAAAAGTTTTGTTGCGAATTTTGATTTTAGTGAAGACGGAATTAAAAGAAACGCTTATGCGTTGTTAGTTTGTATTCCTGATGGTGGTGGAGCTGCAGCAGAAGTTAAAGGTCTTTGGACATCAACTAGAAGATTGTCTAGTGTTGAAAATGCTTTTAAACATTGGGTAGATCATGGTGCAGAGTTTCCAGAGTTTGCAAACGCAAAGCAATATGTAGAAGGGGTGCGAGAATTCTTTGAGCATCCTGCTGAGGGAACTTTAAGTCATATTAGAGGGAATGGAGATTTATTGTATTATCATCCGTCTAGTAATACATTTGGCGCAATGAATCGATTTGGATTACCTAAAACCATGTTTAGGCCGATAGAAGGTATGGACTATTGGTTAAGGCAAATTAGGTAGTTTAGTATTGGGAGAGGTTGCTTATGAAGGCATATGAATGTCCTTGTTGTGGTTATTTGACACTTTCAGAAAAACCTCCTGGTACTTTTGAAATTTGTCCAGTGTGTTTTTGGGAAGATGATAATGTTCAATTTGATGACCCAGGTTACGCAGGAGGCGCAAACAAGGTTAGTCTTAGTCAGGCAAAAAAGAATTTTGCTAGGTTTGGTGCAAGCGATGAAAGGTTTTTGTCTAGGGTTAGAAAACCTTTGCCAGAAGAGATGCCGGAAGAAAAAAAAATATAGACTTTTAATCCATTTTTGTTAAAAAAAGCATGCAAGAATTTACTAAATTGTCGTACAAAAATTTAAAAAACCTCCCGCACAAAATTTGCGCAGCAACAAAAAGGGAACGTCGAGTAAGCCGACCACATTGCTGCGGTCGGCTCCTCTAAGAACTGTACGTGCGACTTTCACCGCATACAGCTCAAGCCTTTCTAAGATTCTTGTTCAATCCGGCTATTTTGATTTTGCAACTTAGCTGATCGGCTAAAACTCTTGGCCTGCTTTTGCAAACTTCGATAAAGCCAATTTAAACCCTGGTACGATTTCCTTTTCAGGAAATACTCAATGTACTCAGGATTAAATGGCGTTGCCTCAGCTATGATTTTCCTATGGCGCTTTATAGGAAGGTATTTAAGTTGAACCAAGTCTCGGTTAACAATCTTACCTTTCTTGTCATACACTTTGGTTGAGAATATCCAATTCCGCATACCTTGCTGCCGAAAGTATTTCTTTCGCAACCAGTGTGCGGGTTTTTGTGGATGTCTTCTTCTCGCCCATCGTGCTATCGCCAAGTAAATGCAATTATCCACGTAACAGAATACGTCTTTTGATACAACGTGGCGATAATAGTTACCCCATCCCCTAATTTTAGGGTTAAGTACTCGGAGCAATATATCCGTTGGCAATGAAACACTAGCTTTCGTAATGTTTCTAACCATTTTCAAGAAAGCATGCACATGTTTAGTTGCTGGTTTAATCAGCAGCTTGTCGTGATACTTTCTGATGTTGAATCCTAAGAAATTGAATCCATCCTTAATATGAACTATCTTTGTCTTTTCTCTAGAGCAAGTTAGCCCACGTACTTTGAGGAACTTCTCTATTGCTGGCATGACTTTGTTTTCCAGAATTTCTTGCGAATTTCCAGTAACAACCCAGTCATCAGCATAACGTATTACATGCACTTTTGATGCTGGTTTTGCCACAGATTTTATGGCTTTTTCCAAGCCATCTAAAGTCATATTTGCTAACGTTGGCGAAATAATTCCGCCTTGCGGTGTTCCTGCAAGTGTAGGATGTAATTGTTTTCTTTCGATATATCTTGATTCTAACCATTGGTTTAGCAGGCTAACATCCATAAGAATATTTTCCTTAAGCCAGTTATGGTTAATGCGATCGAAGCATTTTTCAATGTCTACCTCCAAAATCCATTGAGCTGATGTCTTGTGCGATAGCACTTTAAAACATTGCTCTATGGCATCAGCGGTGCAGCGTTGTTGACGGAAGTCATAAGAATTTGGATCCGCTAACGTTTCCGCAATAGGTTCCAGCCCTAACAGGTACAATGCTTGCATTGCCCTATCTTTAATTGTTGGAATTCCCAGCGGTCGCTGTTTGCCGTTTCTTTTTGGAATGTAGTCTCGGCGTAATGGTTGTGCGTTATATCCATATCGCCGTAATGATAATGCTAATTGCATTTTATCTTTGTTGCTTGCGCATATTTTACCGTCCACTCCTGCTGTCCTTGAACCGGAGCTACTGGTAACACGTTTAACCGCTAATAACTTTGCAGATAATGAGTGAGTAAGAACCCACTGTAATGACTTTGCTTTGTTATAGCGTTTCTCTCGTATAGCCTTTGCAATACGCATTTGTAGTCGACGCACGTCACGCTTAACTTTGACCCAATTTATGGATTGCCAATTAAGTTTGTTCGTAGAAGACGCACCACTTTTAGGAATTTTAAAATTACCTAACTGTGTCATTTGCCTTTCTTCTTTTAACATCAATTCTCCAAATTCTCTTGCAATGAAAGACCTGTTGGAAGTGGGCACACTTTCGTGTTAGATCATATTAAGTCGCACAAATCATACGATCTTATCCGCACCATTACAGCACGGCATTTGCTTTTTCCAACATCCCATACCTACTGTGTTATCAGCCTTTCTTACGATCGGCTTTCTTCATCCTTGAAGAACACATTAGGTTTACCTTGTCCCGATAGATCGACTTAAGTGGGTTAGGCTCGTTCTCATTACCGGTGGCAAATTTGCCCGCGTAAATGCGAGTGTCGTACACATTTACCTTGCCACATACCTTTTGGTTCAAGCTTATCAGCAACTTTAGCTTGTCGTCAGTCACGGCATTTCAACGAACGTTAGCATATGTTAGCCATACCACTTTATCCTAGTACCCTACCGCGTGTTGCTCGCAGTCTCGGGCGCGCCTCGCGGCACACCATTGCGACTTTCGTCACGGGTTCCATTGTCCTCTGAGCTTCGCACCGGTTTGTTGCCAAACCCGCACGTCAGAGTAGGATACCGGCGGCGGAACGCCGGGTTGCTTTCCTCCTTAAATATAGGCATAATTGCCTATAGTTTTAGTTGTCTTCAGACCATTAGATAATGACCTTCCGACTGCGACAATCAATCTATCGATTTACAAGTCGCACCGACACACCTGACGCAACTCCGTTGCGGGGCATGCAAAATGGTGAAATGTCAGACTGGAAAAGGAATTGCGGGGATTTTGACGGTGATTTTTTGCATTGCAAAAACGCACTACAAACGTATTACAAAGCACTACAAATGTAGTGTTTTTAAGCCAGCGTAGCCCGTATGGAGCGTAGCGGAATACGGGAAAATAATAATAAAGGAATTAAATGGTAAATTATTGTAGGAATTACATTAAAGGTGGAAAGAACATGGGTCAAGTCTTGAATTTTAGAATTTGAAAATTGATTAATCAAATTTAAAATTAAATAAGGGAATAGGTGTCAAGTCTTGATTGGATGTGTTTTTTTATTGCGATTGATTTGTATTTATTAGAGCAGCATATTGTCTAATTTTATTCAGGAGGGATGTATGAAGAAAGGTTGTAAGATAATTTTTGGTTTATTATTGGTGTTTTTTGTTTCTACGTTGTTTGGGTGTGCGATTGAACGTACAAATTATAGACCAATACAGACTGCTATTTCAAAAAAATCTTCAATAGGTGTCATGTCATTTTTAGGTAATAAAGTTACTGTATGTTTAATGAATGGGTTGCTTCCAAAAAAGCATGCATATGAACTAAGCAGAATTAATTACGACAATTATTTGTCTGATAGCATTAAACAAGTATTGGGGCAAAAAGGAATGATGCATGTTTTTGCATATCATTTGCCAAAAAACAATCCAATAGCTAGTGAGACTCGTGGTAAAATAATTGGTCGTTTTAGGAAGATTCAATCGTTTGAGCTTAAGTATATTAAAAGCAAAATTAAAGATAAAAAGTTTGATTATGTAATTATAATTTTACCATCATCTTTTTTAACGGATGCCGGGCTTATTTGTAGGTACGGTATATTTGACAATCGTTCTTTTTTAGATGAGAAAGGGGTTGCATTCTATGCTACTTATCGTATATATGTATTGGATGGAAAAAATTTTAATATTGTTTCACAAAAATATGAAGATCATTTTATTGCAATACCGGGGTTCACGTTAGATTGGAAGAAGGATTTGCCTTTGATAACAAATCAACAGCGTGGTTATTATCGCTTATGGTTATTGAATGTTGTTGGTGATGATATTAAGAAAAATGTGCTAAAAATGTTAAGTTTAATTAAGTAAACGGCGCAGTAACAGCAGCCAGCGTAGCCCGTATGGGGCAAGCGGAATACGGGAAAATAATAATAAAGGAATTAAATGGTTAATTATCGTAGGAATTACATTAAAGGTGGAAAATATTTTTTTACGGTGACATTGAGGGATCGTCAATCGAAGTTATTAATTGATGAGGTTGACTTGTTAAAAAAAGCAGTGAAACAGACACAATCAAATCATCCGTATTTAATTGAAGCGATAATTATTTTACCTGATCATCTTCATGCTATTTGGCGATTGCCGGAAAATGATGCGAATTATTCATTACGATGGGGAAAAATAAAGAGTTATTTTACACGCGGTTTGCGAAAGTTGGGTTACAAGTTAGAGAAAAATAGCCGGAATGAATATAAGATTTGGCAAAGAAGGTTTTGGGAACATACGATAATAGATGAAAGAGATTTTGAGGCGCATGTAAATTATATTCATTATAATCCGGTGAAACATGGGTTGGTTGAGCGACCATTAGATTGGCCGCATTCGTCATTTCATCGATATGTTCATAAAGGGTTGTTACCAAAAGATTGGGGAGGTTTTTTTAAAGAGAAAAATAGATGTTATGGTGAATGAATAATCCCGTATTCCGCTTCGCTCCATACGGGCTACGTTTACTGAAAGATGGGTTGCTAATCAAAAATTTTTAGATCGAGGTATAGCTAGTGGGGATCATTTTTTGTTGGCAACACCGATTGAAAATATAAGAACAGGTAGCTATTTGGAAAGAGAAGTTAATTACCTGTTTAATAATGGATACAAGCTTAGTAGTGATGCAACGAAATTAATACCAGGAGCATAGTTATGAGTAATTTTGCAACAAAATTTTTTCCTAAACTGGATGATTTTCTAAAGAAATATGAGTTTGTTGTACAAGAAGATTGTTATGATGAAAAAAATTTTGGTAATTCTTATTTAATTGCTTTCAATGATGTTTTGACTTTGCGATTCGTTCGTGATCGTGCTCAATATTTTGTGGATGTAAAATTAGCAAGTGAGGATAAATGGCATCAATTGAATGATATTTTTCAGGTTTTGAATGCGAAGGTTCCAGCATTAGATCTTCAAAGTATTTTATTAAGTTTAGATCAAAATTTTCAAAGCATTTGTCATTTATTTTCTTGCAAGGAAAGCCTAAGAAAATTAATTGCTTTTGAGCAGGAGAAAACTGAGAAATGGTTGGGTAATAAATAATTTTAGCCAGCCAGCGTAGCCCGTATAGAGCGAAGTAAAATACGGGAAAATAATAAAGAAATTAAATGGTTAATTATTGTAGGAATTACATTAAAGGCGGAAAATATTTTTTACGGTGACATTGATATAAAGGATTATTACCTAGAAATTGAGGAGGTTTTTTTAAAGAGAAAAATAGATGTTATGGTGAATGAATAATCCCGTATTTCGCTGCGCTCCATACGGGCTACGTTTGCTAAGAAAAATAGGAATATATTTATGAATAAGAAAAAAATAATCTTTCGTGTAATACCATCCGTAATTATTACACTTTTATTATTGTTTGTTTTTATCCAGACGGTTTTTATATTAGATTTTGGAAATAAGCGTTGTGATATTATTTCCAGATGGGTTAGTAAGGATAAACAGGTTGAGGCATTTGATTTGATGCATAAATTTATTACAGGAATGCGCAAAAAACAGTATAAGAAGCTTGAGGGTTTAGTTGATCCCGAAAAGATAAAAAGAGGTGTGTTGGTTAAATTTGCTAATTATTTTAATAGTAATGTCCCCAGAATTGAGCCTAAAAAAGTGACTTTAGTTGGATATCACTATACCAAAAGGATTGGAAAGCCGATAGTAAATATTAATGTTTCTTTTATGTATGAATACACGAAAAATGTTTTTTTATTAAACCTGTATTATATTAAGCATATGGAATCAAGTAAAATTGCCGGTTTCCATTTTTATGGGTTAACACAACCTTTAGATAAGCTTTGTAAAGTTTCATTTAAGCATTTATCAAAGAAGCGAGTGTTTATGCTTGCAATGTGTACAATTATGCCGCTTATTGTATTATTTGCTCTTTTGGTTTGTATAAATACGAATATTTCCAAGCGAAAATGGTTATGGATATTATTTATTTTATTTGGATTTGTTGTGGTCAGGTTTAATTGGACAACGCAGGAGTTTTTGGTTACCCCGATAGGGTTTCAGTTGTTTGCATTTGAGTGGTCAAGAGCTAGTTGCTATGCGCCATTAATATTAGGTTTTAGTTTTCCTGTAGGTGCTGTGATTTTTTTACTGAAGCGTTTTTTAGGATGATCTGTCTGCTTCTGGCGCAGCGGAATACGGAAAAATATTTTTTACGGTAATATTGAGAGATCGTTAATCGAAGGTAACTTCTCGAAAAGGTGGAACAAAAGCAATTAAAACGGCCTGGATCCCGCGGTCAGCAAACATGGTCGCCGGATGACTAATAACGTCAAGTGAATGAACAATCCCGTATTTCGCTTCGCTACATACGGGCTACGTTTACTGTGTTAAAAGCGCTTAATCATCGCTGGTAATTACACCATGCTGTAATGCCAACCGGGTTAATTCAACGTCGCTATTGATTTCAAGCTTTTCAAAAATGCGGTAGCGATAAGTGTTAATAGTTTTAGAACTTAAATGCAATGTTGCGGCAATTTGCGATGCTTTTTGTCCTTTGGTTATCATGGTCATGATTTGAAATTCCCGATCAGATAGTTTGTCAAAAGATGACGATGATTTGTCTTTAAAAGCAAGTTTTTGTGCAATCTCAGGGCTTATGTATCGTTGACCTGCATGTACTTTTTTGATTGCATCGATGAGATCTTTTGGTTTGCAGTTTTTGGTTATATAACCAGCAGCGTTTGCTTCCAGCAGTTTTAGAGGAAAAATGTTGTTGTCACAAACGGTTAAGATTAAAACTTTAATGTCAGGTATGATTCGTAATAATTTACGTGTTGCTTCAAAGCCGTCCATGTTTGGCATTTTTAAGTCCATTAAAATTATTTCCGGCTTGTGTTTTTTTGCTAAGACGATAGCTTCTGTTCCATCTGAGCCTTGTTCCGGTATAACTTCTATGTCTTTGATATCTTGTAGTTGGCCGGCAATGCCGCTGCGAATTAATTCGTGATCGTCAACTATTAAGATTTTAATTTTACTCATGGTAATATTCCGTATATTGTTTAATTACAGTAATTATTGACAATTACTGAATATTTGCCAGGGATTATTTATAGAATATTTTGTAGGACATATATTGCACAGAAAGATGTTTTACAGTGTGGTTTTACTCAAAACATGGACTATCATAACTTATTGATTTATAAGTATAATTTGAGTTGACAGCATTTAAATCCAATTCACTCACATCATAGCGAACTTCTTTTATTGCACAACAGGTGTGGTTTGATACACTTGAAATATATATATCTAAATGGATGTAAAATAATATGAAAAGAAGTTTAATCGTAGTTTGGTTTACTATTCTCTCGTTTTGCGTGATTTCTTTTCAAACTAATATTTTGGGGCCGCTGGCGCCGGATGTGAAAAGTGGTTTTCATTTGTCGTTAGCTTTAACCGGTTTATTGCCATTTAGCTTCTTTATTGCATATGGCGTGATGTCGATTCCAGCTGGATATTTGACGGAAACTTTTAATCAAAAAATAGTAGCGTTATGTGCTTTTATATTAATTATTTTTGGCACGTTTTTGTTTGTGTTATA
Organism: Gammaproteobacteria bacterium; assembly: GCA_050123335.1. GTDB lineage: Bacteria > Pseudomonadota > Gammaproteobacteria > UBA12402 > UBA12402 > JASFHF01. The sequence goes on along the minus strand of JASFHH010000008.1, from coordinate 25,495 downwards.
TCCAAATTTTGTTGATTTTGCATTTTCGTTATTCATTGTTGGCGCTGGAATGGCAATGTTACAAGTGGTGATTAATCCTTTGTTGCGCACCGCAGGTGGTGAAGAAAAATATTCATTTTATTTGGTGCTGGCGCAATTATTAGCGGGACTTGCTTCATTTATCAGTCCATTTGTTTATTCATATTTTGTGTTACATCCAAATGTTTTTGCGCATCTTGTGCCGGCAAAATTGCCATGGATATCGGTTTATTGGATTTGTGGTTTTATTGCGATAGGAATGTTATTGTTGGTAACATTGATTAAATTTCCCAAGGCGGAGACCGCAGACGTTGAAGCTATGGAAGGATTTAATACTATTTTAGATTTATTTACTGATCCTGTAGTTATTATGTTTTTCTTTGGAATATTTGCTTATGTAGGTACTGAGCAGGGAATTTCTGTGTGGATTTCCAAGTTTTTAAGTACATATCATGGCATAAATCCACATACAGTTGGTGCGCGCGATGTGGCGATGTTTTGGGGAATAATGACAGCAGGAGGTCTATTAGGTTTAGTTTTACTAAAACTTATAGATGTGCAAATAGTTTTAGCTAGTTTTATTATTTGTGCATTGGTTACCTTAAGTTTAGCTTTATTTGGTAGTGCGAAAGTTGCATTAATTGCATTTCCCATGTGTGGGTTTTTCTTGTCGGTAATGTATCCTGGTGTGTATTCATTGGGATTAAATTCGGTAGCAAAACATCATAATTCAGTTGCAGGAATTTTTTGTACCGCAATTATTGGCGGCGCAGTTATTGCGTTTTTAGTGGGATATTTAGGAGATTTATTTGGATTGAGAGTTGGTATGATGCTTAATTTTATAACGTTATTATATATGTTATATATTGCAATTTTTGCGCATCCTTTGGTGCGTAATGAAACGATTTTTAATAGGAGTTAATTGACAAGAAGTTCGGCGGGACGAGAGCTTTACATAATTACAAGTGCTTTGTTTGTTGCTTTGTAATCATGTAAAGCTCCGTCCCTTGAAAAAATTCTTTCGAAGGAAATACTATGGGATTGATTGTTGGTGTAGACGGCGGCGGAACTAATTCGATTTATCAGGTTTATGATCGTGAAAAAAATAAAATTCACGAATTTGTTGGAACCTCAATAAATTTTTATTCTATTGGTGATGCAAAGGCGCATGCTGCGTTTAAAGAAAAAATGCGTGGCATAACAGTATTTTTTAAGCAAGATATTGATGCAATCTATATTGGTAATTCAGCTTTGGGTATTGGTGATAAACTTGATATATCGCATCCATTCGCGCGTTGTGTTGCGGGTTATACTAAAAATTTTGATGTGGTTAGTGATTTATATATTTGTTTAAGAGCGGTTGATGCAGTTCCTGCAATATTTTTAATTAGTGGAACTGGTTCGATGGGTATGGTTGAAGATCGGAATGGAAAAATTTATACCGTTAGCGGCTGGGGTCCGTTATTTGGTGATCAGGGAAGTGGGTATTATATTGGTTTGCGTGGTATCAGAGAAGCAGTGAAATTTTTTGATGGGGTTGGCGGGTCGGCGGTATTACTGGATAGAGTTAAACAATATTTTGATATTGTAAAATTAGAAGACTTGATTGCAGAAGTTTATAATCCTCCGATCGAAAAAGATATTGTAGCGAAATTTGCAATTGATGTGTTGGAAGCAGCGCAAGCAGGTGATGCAGTTAGTAAATCCATCATTGAAAATGCTGCTGCTTATTTGGTGAAATGCGCATTGAAGTTATATGCGCAAGTGGGCAATTGCAATGTAGATTTAACGGTATATGGCGGTTGCTTTCGACAGTCTGATTATTTTTATAATCTGTTTAAAGATAAATTACATCAGCAAAAGAAAGTGAAGATTAAATTTCCTAAATATAAACCAGTGGAAGCGGCTTTAATGATGGCGGGAAAATTAATTGATGTGGAAATTCCAAAGGAATTATTTCAACAAGGTGATTAGAGATGACAAACATTGATACGTATATTGAAATAGTCGAAAAATTATTGGCGCGATTGAAAGGTGCGGAAAAACCAAATATTGAAAAAGCAGCACAAGTAATTGCAGCGGCGATGCAGAATAATAAATGGTTGTATGTGTTTGGCAGTGGTCACTCAAGCATGATGGCTGAAGAATTTTTTTATCGTGCAGGTGGATTAGTGCGCGTATATCCGATGTTTGAGCCGGCTTTGCTGGTACACCAAGGTGCAACAAATAGCACTGCTGCAGAACGACAAAGCGGAGCTGCGAAAAAAATTTTGGATAATTATCCAATTGCTATTGGTGATGTGTTAGTTATTGCATCTAATTCCGGCAGAAATGCGGTGCCGATTGAAATGGCGATAGAGGCTAAAAAAATAGGGGTTAAGATAATAGCATTAACTAGTTTAAATCATAGCAAATCAGTGACTTCACGGCATAGTTCAGGCAAAAGATTGTTTGAGTTGGCGGATATTGTAATTGATAATGGCGGAGTGGTTGGTGATGCAGCGGTTGCTGTAAATGGCGAAAAAGTTGCGCCAACTTCTACAGTAATAAATACTGCAATTGTTAATGCAATCGTTGCGCGTGTAGCGGAATTACTTGGTGATAAAGCAGAGTTTTTTGCCAGCAGCAATACTGACGAAGGTGAAAAACGTAACCAAAAATATATCGAGAAATATAAAGATTTTGTGAGTTGTTTGTAATGATGCGTTGTCATCCCGCGGCTTGACCGCGGGATCCAGCTTGGAAATTAGTTGTTTTCTGGATCCCGCGGTCAAGCCGCGGGATGACAATTAAGAATAAACATTTAAGATATTGGAGTTTCAATGCCATTAATAATTAACGGTCTCAACATACATACAGAAAAAGCAATAATGCCTACAAGCGGCATTATTGTGGAACAGGACAAAATTGCTTCGATTTTTTCGTTGGAATTTGCGGAAAAACAAAATGCGATTGAGTTTCCGCATACCTGGCATTTAATTCCCGGAATGATTGATTTACATATGCATGGTGCAATGGGTGTTGATGTGATGGATGCAACCCCTGATGCGTTAACCATAATTAGTAAAACTTTAGCCAAAGAGGGTGTAACAGCTTTTCTTGGTGCTACCATGACCGCGAAAACGCAAGCAATTGAGAAGGCGCTCAATAATGCAAACGAATATATTGCCAGTCAAACTCAAAATATTATTGGCGCAGAAATGTTGGGGATTCATCTTGAAGGACCGTTTATTTCATCACAAAAAATTGGCGCACAAAATCCTAAATTTGTGCATACACCGGATTTAAAATTAATCAAACACTGGCAAAAATTATCAAATAATTTAATTAAAATTGTGACATTGGCGCCAGAAGAACGAGAAGCGTTAAAATTAATTAAATATTTAGTTAAAGAAAAAATTATTGCAGCAATTGGTCATAGTAATGCGACTTATGAGCAAGCGCAAGCTGCGATCAAAGCAGGTTGTGATTATGTAACTCATATTTTTAATGCGATGCGTCCATTACATCATCGCGATCCAGGAGCGGTTGCTGCTTTATTAGTAGATGATAATGTTAGCGTAGAAATTATTGCTGATGGAATTCATTTGGCGCCAGGCACGATCGAATTAATTTTAAAAACTAAAGGGTTTGAAAAAATTATATTAGTTACGGATGCAATGCGTGCCAAAGGTATGAAGAATGGCAAATATGATTTAGGCGGCCAGGAAGTAACAGTTAAAGGACCTGAGGCGCGTTTAAAAGACGGAAGTTTGGCTGGTAGTGTTTTAACCATGGATTGCGCAATTCGTAATTTTATGCAATTTACTCGTTGTGATCTCTCAAGCATCATCAAGTTGACAGCAGTTAATCCGGCTAAAAAACTAGGAATTTTTGATCGCAAAGGCAGCGTCGCAGTTGGCAAAGATGCAGATTTTGTGGTTTTAGATGACAAGTTTCAAGTTAGGATGACTGTGTGTCGTGGGCAGATTGTTTATCAAGTATAAATCCTTATAAATCAACAAGTTACCTCGATAAAAAAATCCACGGTCTTGATATGTTTTTGCCAATTATTGACTATAATTAGATTAACGAATTAAGGAGGGGAGTTATGGAAACGGGATTTTATCTATCACGTTATCCAAATAATAAGCAGGCAACGCCAATTTTAATGCCGCGAGAGGATGTTGCATGGGAAGCAAAAGCTGTATTTAATGGCAGCGTGGTAAAAGATAACGATATTTTTAAAATGGTTTATCGTACGTTTCCTGGCGAACTTCATGAAAAAGCGCCAAGAATACATCGGCCAGGGTTTTATTTTGGCAATCAAGTTTCATATATTGGTTATGCAGAAAGTAAAGATGGTATTAATTTTCAGCCAAGCAATGAGCCGCTTATTTCGCCCGATACTGATTATGATCGGTATGGTTGTGAAGATCCGCGCATTACAAAATTAAATGATACTTTTTATATTACTTATACAGCAATCGATGCTCCTATTAATGATGAAATCAAATATCCAAATACTCGTATTGCACTGGCAACGACTAAAGATTTTATAACAATTAAGAAGCATGGAATTATAGGACCTCAAACAAGTTCTAAAGCAGCGGCATTATTTCCTGAGTTGGTCAATGGTGATAAAATTGGTTTGGTGCTGACAATTGCAGCAGATTCTTCAAATTCACATGTCGCAATACGTTACTATGACTCAATCGATAAACTTTTACAAAGTTCAGCAGATGAGTGGAACGATTTTTTAGCAAATTCTAAAAAAACCGCAATGCTTGAAACGCATCAATGGTTGCATCGTGGTCCCGAGCTTGGTGCTCCACCAGTCAAAACTAGTCGCGGTTGGCTTTTTATTTATTCAGCTGAATCAATGTCAGATACATGGACGATTAGTGCAGCTTTAACTAACTTAAGCGAGCCGCATAAGTTGATTAGCAAAACACCTGGATTTATTTTACAGCCTACAACAAGTTATGAGCGCGAAGGGTTGGTGCCGAATGTTACTTTTCCATCAGCTGCAGTTGTTGTTGGCGAAGATCTTTATGTTTATTACGGTTGCGCTGATACGGTAATTGGCTTGGCAACTTGTAAATTAGAAGATTTGTTACAGCATCTTGATAATTTCAAAAATTGTGTTTAATAGAAATATCTTGTTCGTGCTTTATCCATCGATAGGGCATTTATTCGGATTATAATGAGAATTAATTAATGCGGTTAATAATTCATCGCAATTTACAGAGCATAATGCAATATAAGTATCAGCAGCGCCATAATAAATATCAATATTTTTACCATTCATAATTGCAGCTGAAGGGAATACTACATTGCGTACATCACCCCATTGTTCCCACGGTTCACTTGGTCCAAATAACGGATAATCTAATCGGCCAATTACGCGTTGCGGATTTTTTTTATCTAATAGAGCTACGGCAGTGCGGTAAATTAAACCTGTTTGAGTTTCTTCAACCGCATGATAGAAAAAAATCCATCCTAAATAGGTTTCGAGCGGCGGAATTCCTGGTGCAATATGTTGGTTTTCAAAATCATACTTTGGATAAAACATGGTGTGATCGTCTAGTTCAGAAATATATTTTTTCCAGAAATTACAAGTTAATTGTGAGAAGTCATCAAAGAATACAATATGAATTCCAGGTAACATGCGGTGGATAATTACATATTGTCCTTTAATTTTTTTTGGCAATAAAACTGCATTTTTTATCCAAATATAATCGTCGTCTTTTAAATGAGGCAAATATTGTTTTTGATAGGCTAAATATTTTTTTGCACATTTTAAATCGGAATGCTCAAAAATGTTTTTGATTGCACCAAAAGTAATTTTTGGCAGCATCAATCCTTGTTTAGTAAAATTTGGTAATTCAGTTGCGGTAGCATAAGCTTGCAATACATTTTTGCCGTCAAATATTGAAAAAGTTAAATAATAGGTATCATCAATTTTACTGATTCTTGGATCTTCCAATCCCAGCTTTTCTTCAGGTTTTTCAGGAAATAAAATTGGTTTAGTGGAGCGATAAATTACTTTGTCATATTTAAATTTGCAGTGTCCAATAGTTGAAGTCATTTTTTTATCTAGGGCGCGATAAAACATATGGATTTCATCATTGACTTTAATGCATGCGGGATTTAAAACTGCGTGACTGTCAAAGTGATTTTCAGAATTGGATAAAATAATACCTTTTTTTTCTACATGCACGTGGTTGTTCATGAATGCCTGCCTAGTTTTAAGGCGCGCGCGATTTCGGCAACGTGTTTGCCTTGATATTTTGCAATTGCTAGTTCATTTTCGGATGGTGAGCGCTTTCCATCAGCACCAGCCAGGGTAGTTGCGCCATATGGTGTGCCGCCGGTGATTTCGTCCATATTCAAAAGCCTTTGTTCTGCATATGGTACTCCAACTACAATCATGCCATGATGTAATAACGTAGTGTGAAAACTGGTAATAGTTGTTTCTTGGCCGCCGTGTTGAGTTCCGGTGCTGGAAAATACACTGCCAACTTTGCCAATTAAAGTACCTTTCATCCATAATGAGCCGGTTTGATCTAAGAAATTGCGCATTTGCGCGCACATATTGCCAAATCGTGTAGGTGTGCCAAAAATAATGGCATCAGCTTCAGTTAATTGTATCGGTTTGATTATCGGAATATCAGCAAAAGCTTCGCGTGCTTGTTTTCCGCCAGATTTTATTAAAGCATCTTCGGACATTAATTCAGGCACTTGATACAAAGAAACATTTGTATTGGCAACCTCGTTAGCGCCTTCCGCTATAGCTTTTGCAAGTTGGTAGATATGCCCATATAAGCTGTAGAAAACAACCTGTATATTTATATTATCCATGTTTAATTTTAGCTATGTTAGTCTTCTTGTGCCATTGAAATAGCTGCTTCAGGGCAGGCATCTAAGCATGCTTCACAATCAATGCATTTTTCTGGGTCGATGATTGCTTTGCCATTTTCAATAGTTATTGCGCCTACAGGGCATACGCTTACGCAAATACCTTGAGCGGTGCATTTTTCCTTGTCAACAGTTGCAGTCATTTGTGATTCCTCCATCTAAGTTAACTCCTTTTAGCATATGCAAATAATAGAGCCAAGTCTAGTTTTTGATGGTAGTTTTTTTGGGAATTTTAAAAATAGTCTTTAAAGCGCTCATAGTTTATTTTAAAATAAATCTTTAGCTAGTTGTTATAACAGGTTGTTTTTAGAGGTTTTTTAAACACTACCAGCTTTAATGTGTTAAAAATAATTTTGCCATAGATCTTTGCAGATATTGACAGTACAGCAGCATCCCGATACCATGCATTCCTTATGCTTAAAACTAAGTTGCCACGCACAATTGATTTGGCAAAGTTTGCTGAACAACGCGGTTATTTAGAAGGTATTTTAGCACTTGCTGATATGCCTAGGTTGCGGGAAATTTGTAGTGCCAAGCAAAACTTAGGTGAAGCAAAAGTTATAGTAGAGGGTGGTATTGATCAGCAAGGGTTATACTACTTAAAAGGACATGTAATTGCTGATGTACCATTACAATGCCAGCGTTGTTTGCAGGCTATGGTTACTCATTTGGATATCAAGTTTTTATTGAGTCCAGTGCGTGATGATAGAGAAGCTGCACAGTTGCCTCAAGTATATGAAGCATTGTATTTAACGCAGGTGGAGGTTGATTTATCCACTATAATTGAGGATGAGTTACTATTAGCTTTGCCATTAGTGCCAAAGCATAATGCTAAAGATTGTGCAACAGCAATACAAGGTACTGCTGATATGAATGAGGAAAAACGTCCGCATCCATTTGCTAAATTAGCAGAACTTAAGAAACGTAAAAAAAGAGGTTAAAATTATGGCTGTTCAAAAAAGTAAAAAATCGCGTTCCAGAAGAGGGATGCGTCGTGCGCATGATGCGTTAAACAAACATCCAAATTTGTCCGAGGATCAAACCACTGGAGAGAAACATCGGCGTCATCATGTAACACCAGACGGATATTATCGTGGTAAGCAGGTTGTAGTGCCTAAAGAAGAAGCTGAGGAAGAGGAATAAATGACAAACCAAGTAACAATAGCATTGGATGCAATGAGCGGTGATAATGGTTTAGATGTTGTTATTCCCGCTGCTATTGATGCTGTTAAACAGCATACAAATTTACATTTAATTTTAGTTGGTAATCGTGACGCAATTGCAGCATCATTACAAAAATATAGCTCCTTGAATCATCCACAATTAACCATTCATCATGCTTCACAAGTTATTGCTATGGATGAAACTCCAATTTCTGCATTACGCTATAAAAAAGATTCTTCAATGCGTGTTGCAATTAATTTAGTCAAAGAAGGCCGTGCGCAAGCTTGTGTAAGTGCGGGGAATACTGGAGCTTTGATGGCAATAGCGCATTTTGTTTTGAAAACTTTAGCTGGAATTAAGCGTCCAGCTATTATGAGTGATATGCCTTCGCGAAATCATGATGGTTGTGTGCGCATGTTGGATTTGGGAGCAAATGTTGATGTTACTCCTGAAATGTTATTTCAGTTCGCAGTGATGGGTTCAGTGTTAACTGCTGCGGTTACCGGAATTGAAAAGCCAAAAGTTGCATTATTAAATATTGGTGAAGAGGAAATCAAAGGTAATGAAGTAGTAAAAAAAGCGGCTGTTTTGTTATCTCAATGCAAGGATATTAATTATATTGGTTTTGTCGAAGGTAATGATATTTTTACAGGTGTTGCTGATGTAATTGTATGTGATGGTTTTGTTGGCAATGTGGCATTAAAAACTATGGAAGGCTTGGCTAGATATATAGGCCATAGTATTAAAAAAGCTTTCTATCGTAATTTTTTAACTAAATTGGCTGGGGCGTGCGCTATTTTTGTTTTAAAACCGTTAATGAAACATTTAAATCCAGAAGTTTATAATGGCGCTAATTTTATTGGTTTGAAAGATATTGTGATTAAGAGCCATGGTGGGGTTACCGCTAAAGGGTTTGAGCAAGCGATTGAGCGTGCTATTATAACCGTAGAAAAAGATGTGCCTAATTTAATTGAACATAAGGTGACTGAAATTATGGCTAAAGAAGCATGATTTAGCAGTAAGGTAAAAATTATCTTACGATAGATAGAAGTATGAATTACGCTTTATTGAAGTCATCCCGGAAATTTGGCCGCAGGCCAAATTATCCGGGATCCACCGTGAAGTTTTGAAGGATTTTGTTTTTTTGGATTCCGGAAATCGCGCAGCGATTATCCGGGATCCACTTTGAAGTTTAGAAAGATTATATTTACTGAATCCCGCGATCAACTGACTTGGTCGCGGGATGACGAAGGGATTATTGAATGACATATACAAGAATCATTGGTACAGGATCATATTTACCTGAAAAAATAATTACTAATTTTGATTTAGAAAAGATAATAGATACTACGGATGAGTGGATAGTTACACGTACGGGTATTCATAATCGTCATGTTGCTGATGCTAAAGACGTTCCTGTATATATGGCGGAGCAGGCTGCGAAAGAAGCTTTGGCAGCAGCTAATATCAAGTCGACAGATATCGAATTAATTCTTGTTACTACAGTTTCTCCTGAAAAATTTTTTCCCAGCACAGCTTGTTTGTTAGAAGGGCATTTGCAGACTAATAATTGTATGGCATTTGATTTAAACGCAGCATGTTCGGGTTTTATTTATGGATTGACGGTAGCAGATCAATTTATTCGCGCAGGAACTGTAAAGCGCGCTTTGGTTGTTAGCACTGAAGTTATGACTTCATTTGTTGATTGGCAAGATCGTAATACTTGTGTGTTATTTGGTGATGGTGCGGCTGCGGTTGTAGTTGAAGCAAGTAATGAACCAGGTATTATTACGAGTAAATTACATGCTGACGGCAAAACACATGAAGTATTGTATTCAAATACTAATCTTTTTGGTGAAGAAAAAGCAAATCCAAAGAATGCACGGATTAATATGAAGGGTCGTGAGTTATATAAACCTGCAATTGCAGCAATGGTTTCTATCGCTAAAGAGGTTTTAGCTGATGCTAATATGGGGATTGATGATGTAGATTGGCTGATACCACATCAGGCTAATCAAAGGATGATTGAAATGGTAATTAAGAAATTAGGTATTGCTTCTGAAAAAGTAATTATCACTATTGATGAACATGCAAACACATCAAGTGCTTCTGTACCGTTAGCTTTAGATTATGCATTACGTAATAATTTGATTCAACCTGGGCAAAATGTAGTGCTGGATGCTTTTGGCGCTGGACTTGCATGGGGTGCAATTTTAGTGAAGTTTTAATATACCGCCTGCACGATGTAGGTGTCAGACACCCGCATCGCGGGTGTCTGACACCTGGAGTTTTGTAAATTATGCAAAAAAATTTGGCAATAGTCTTTCCGGGACAAGGTTCACAAAAAGTTGGTATGCTTACTGAGCTTGCTGAAAAATATTCTTTAGTTGCTGAAAATTTTGCGAGAGCATCCCGGGTTTTAGGATATGATTTATGGGAAATTGTAACTCAAGGCCCAGTAGAAAAACTGAATCAAACCATTTATACGCAGCCAGCAATGTTAGTTGCTGATGTTACCATGTGGCAAATTTGGCAAGGCCAAAATAATGATATGCCAGCATTAATAGCCGGACATAGTTTGGGTGAATATGCTGCTTTAGTAGCAGCATCTGCTATAGATTTTAGTGATGCAGTGAGTTTAGTAAGTAGGCGGGCACATTTTATGCAGGATGCAGTATTACCTGGTGATGGTGCTATGGTAGTAATTCTTGGTTTATCCGCTGATGAGGTTGTAAAAGTTTGTGATGAAGTATCTGGTGAACAAATCGTGCAGGCAGTTAATTTTAATTCACCGCAGCAAGTAGTAATTGCAGGTAACGCGCAAGCTTGTGAAAAAGCAATGAATTTAGCTAAAGAAGTTGGAGCTAGAATTGTAAAAAAATTACCGGTTAGTGTTCCTGCACATAGCTTGTTGATGAAACCGGCTGCAGAACGATTTGCCAAATATTTGCAAAACATAAAAATTCAATCGCCTAAGATATCAGTTGTTAATAATGTCGATGTAAAAATTAATCATAATTCTGAAGAAATTCGCGATGCCTTGGTGCGTCAGTTATACAATCCAGTGCGTTGGGTTGAAACGATTGAATTTATGATTAAACAAGGTGTTGATACAATTATTGAATGTGGTCCAGGAAAAGTGTTGACAGGTTTAAATAAAAGAATATTGGTGTCAGACACCGTCGTTCAGACGGTGTCTGACACCATATAAGGAGAAAAACGATGGATATTTCTTTAGAGGGTAAAATAGCATTAGTTACTGGTGCAAGCCGTGGTATTGGTAAAGCAATTGTTTTAAGTTTGGCGCAACAAGGTGCGCAAGTTATTGGTACTGAAATTAATGAAGAAGGAGCTGCGGCAATTACAGATTATCTTAAAAATGCAGGCTTGAAAGGTTGTGGTAAAGTTTTGGATGTAACACAGCATGATGCAATTACTAATTTAATTAGTGAAATTAAAAATGAATTCGGAATCATTCAAATTTTAATAAATAATGCTGGAATTACGCAAGATAATTTGGCGTTGCGAATGAAACCAGAACAATGGGAATCGGTTATTAATGTTAATTTGAATGCAGTTTTTTATATGACGCAAGCTTGTTTGCGGGATATGATTAAAGCACAGTGGGGACGTATTATTAGCGTTAGCTCAGTAGTTGGAGCTATGGGTAATCCTGGACAGGTTAATTATTGTGCTTCAAAAGCGGGCATTATGGGTTTTACTAAAGCATTAGCTAAAGAAATTGCAGTGCGCAATGTTACAGTAAATGCCGTTGCGCCAGGATTTATTAATACAGCCATGACCGAAAGGTTAAATGATAAACAAAAAGAAGCAATTTTACAGTTGGTACCAATGAATCGTATCGGTGATGCTCATGAAGTTGCAGCAGCAGTTTCGTTTTTTGCGTCACCAGCGGCATCGTACATTACTGGTCAAACCTTGCACATTAATGGCGGGATGTATTAAAAAGAGACATAAAAATGTACTTGCAACTTATGATAGTTTCTCTAAACTATGTAAGATTTTTGGTTTTTTTTGTTAACCATATCCATCATACTCCAGGATGTGATATTTATAACAAATGATTTTGTGCTAGGAGATGACATTTTAAACAAGTAATATCGGGAATATTGCGAGTTTAAAATGTCATCTCCTAGTGCAAAAGCAAAAGTTAGAAAATCGCAGCTTGGAGTATGATGGATATCTTTATGAGGAATAAGTTCATGAGTGATGTTGGAGCACGTGTAAAACAGATTATTGTTAACCAATTGGGCGTTAAGCTTGAAGATATTAAGGATGAATCTAAATTTATCGAAGATCTAGGTGCAGATTCTTTAGGAACTTTTGAATTAGTTATGGCTCTTGAAGAAGAGTTTGGCATTGAGATTCCGGATGAAGAAGCAGAGAAAATTACCACCGTGGGTGAAGCAATTAAACATATTGAGGAAACGCAAAAATAAAACTAGGTAACTCATGATGAAGCGGCGAATTGTAGTAACTGGTTTGGGGATGTTATCCCCATTAGCAAATAATGTAGAAGATTCATGGCAAGCTATTTTAGCTGGCAAAAGTGGTATTCGCTTAATTGATTTTTTTGATACCGAACAATTATCTTCCAAAATTAGCGGTAGCGTAAGAAATTTTGATACTGATAAGTATTTTGAACCAAAAGAAGCCCGCAAATTGGGTTTGTTTTTGCAATATGGTATTGCTGCTGCAGTTCAAGCTGTAAAAGACGCTGATCTTAAAGTTTCTGAAGATCAGGCGCCGCGTGCTGGTACTGTGATTGGTGCTGGTATGTGCGGTATGCCGTTGTTAAGTAAATCGCATGAGATCATGCTTAATTCTGGACCGCGTCGACTTTCGCCGTTTTTTATTCCAGCAATTATTACTAATATGCTAAGCGGTTTGGTTTCGATACGTTTTGGACTAAAAGGGCCAAATCTTTCTATTGTAACTGCTTGTGCAACTGGTACACATAATATTGGTACAGCAGCAAGATTTATTAGTTATGGTGATGCTGATGTGGTGGTATGTGGTGGTGCAGAAATGTCAACCTGTCGACTTGGAGTAGGTGGGTTTTGCGCAATGCGTTCATTATCAAAGCGCAATGATGAACCAGAAAAAGCTAGCCGCCCATGGGATAAAGATCGTGATGGTTTTGTTATGGGTGACGGCGCTGGTATTATGGTGCTAGAAGAATTAGAACGTGCTAAAAAGCGCGGTGCAAAAATTTACGCTGAGCTTGCAGGTTTTGGTATGAGCGGAGATGCGCATCACATTACGGCACCTAGTGTTGATGGCCAAATGTTGTCAATGCAAAATGCTCTTCATGATGCAAATCTTAAACCAGAAGATATTGATTATATTAATGCACATGGAACTTCGACTTTAATAGGTGATATTTCAGAAGTTGATGCGATTAAAAAATTATTTGGATCCCATGCATATAAGTTGGCGGTTAGTTCAACCAAATCAATGACAGGGCATTTATTAGGTGCAACTGGTGCAATTGAAGCAATCTTTAGTATTTTAGCAATTCGTGACCAAATTGCTCCGCCAACTATCAATTTAGATAATCCTGATGAAGGATGTGATTTAAATTTTGTGCCTCATCGTGCCCAACCGAAAGAAATCAAAATAGCGTTATCTAACTCATTTGGTTTTGGCGGTACTAATGGTACGCTAATTTTCAAAAAGTTTGTAGAATGATGCGTAAGTTTTTTTTGTTATTATTCGCAGTTTTTATTGTTGCGGTAATTTTTTGCCTTCATTTCCTTTATAGTCCTATCGTTAAACAAGATTTATATTATGTTGTGAAGTCGGATACCAACGCGCGAAAGTTAACTAATGATTTATATCGATTAACTGATTTAAAATATCCAACGTTATTGCGTTTGTTGATTGAGTTTCATCGTGATGATAAACGGTTAAGGACTGGAGAATATTTTTTTCCGCGCGGCAGTAACATAGTGCGAATCGTAAATAAAATTGTTAATGGTAAGATTCATTATCATTTGTTTACTATTGTGAATGGGTATAACTTTTCGCGAGTATTTGCCAGGTTGGAAAATTCTCCATTTCTTAAACATACTTTGAAAAATAAATCTCCTGAAGAAGTTGCTAAATTAATGGGGCTGCAACATAAAACTCCTGAAGGATTATTGTTTCCTGAAACCTATTATTGCACGCGGGGTGAAACCGATTTGCAAACTTTAAATCGCGCGCACGAAGAAATGTTGCGCTATTTACAGAAAAAATGGCCGCAGCGTGCTGAAGATTTACCATTTAAAACTCAATATACTGCGTTAATTGTTGCATCTATGATAGAAAAAGAGGCGCATATCAAAAAAGAAAAACCAATCATTGCTGGGATTATTGAGCATCGATTGCGAAAGTGGATGCGTTTGCAAATTGATGCTACGGTAATTTATGGAATGGGAAAAAAGTTTAATGGTGATTTAACACGTAAAGATTTGCATACTAAAACTCCGTATAATACATATACGAATTACGGTTTGCCACCAACGCCAATTGCAATGCCGGGGGGAGATTCAATAGATGCGGCATTACATCCAACCAAAACTGATATGTTATATTTTGTAGCAAAAAAGGATGGCAGTCATGTGTTTTCACGAGACTTAGAGCAACATAACGAAAATGTGGAAAAATACCAGTTGCAGGAAAAGGATTAAACTATGACAGGAAAATTTATTACATTCGAAGGAATAGAGGGTGCGGGTAAATCAACTGCAATAGAGTTGGTGCAGAAGTATTTGCAGCAGCAAAGCGCGGAAACTGTGGTGACGCGTGAACCGGGGGGCACAAAAGTCTCAGAAGTTATTCGTGATGTTGTGCTTAACCGTCATGATTTAGATATAGTTGCAGATACGGAATTGTTGTTATTTTTTGCTGCACGTGCACAGCATATTGCGCAAGTAATTAAACCCGCATTAGCACAAGGAAAAATAATTTTATGTGATAGATTTACCGATGCGAGTTTTGCATATCAATGTGGTGGTCGCGGGATTGCGGAAGAACGCATTGCAATTTTGGAGCAATGGGTACAGCAAGGTTTACAGCCGGATTTAACTATTTTAATGGATTTGCCGGTAGCAGTTGGATTGCAGCGCGCAAAAAAACGCAGCGAACTTGATCGTATTGAAGTAGAACAATATGATTTTTTTGAAAAAGTGCGGGCATATTATTTAAAGCGTGCTAAAAATTATCCTAAACGTTTCCGTGTTATTGATGCAAGCGCTCCGTTAAGTAAAATAAAAAAAGAATTACAAGAAATAGCTGGCAACGAAATTTTATGAATATTTTACCTTGGCAAATTTCACAATGGGAAAACTTACAACGTCGCCGCATTCAACAAAAATTACCGCATGCGTTATTATTCACAGGTGTAGCGGGCGTTGGTAAATATGATTTTACGCTAGAATTTGCGCATTCATTATTATGTGAGCAAAATTGTTGTGGAAGTTGTAAAAGTTGTCAATTATTTGCAGCAGGACATCATCCAGATTTAAAAATAATTGAGCCGGTTGATGATAAAGCGATAAAAATTGACGAGATTCGTAATATCGTTAGTTTTGTGAATCATTCTGCACATGTGAGTCCATATAAAATTGTAATTATTAATGCTGCTGATAAAATGAATCTCAACGCAGCTAATGCTTTGTTAAAAACTTTAGAAGAACCTAATAAAAAAGTGATTTTAATTTTGGTGACAAATAGACCGATGAGTTTGCCGGCAACAATTCGCAGCCGTTGTCAGACGGTTTTTTTTCCTGCACCTAAAAAAGGAGCCGCATTAAAATGGCTGGAATCACAAGAGGTTAAGCATGCTTCTGCAGAGCTATTATTAGAATTTGCGCATGGTGCGCCATTAAAGGTGCTGGATTTTGTTGAGCAAGACTTATTGGCTTTTAGAAAAGAGATTTTTCAAGAGTGGTGCGAGTTATTAGCTGGAAAAATTGCGTTAGTTTCAGTCAGTCAAGCTTGGCAAAAGTTGGATTTGAGTCAAGTTTTATTTCATTTAACTAGCTGGGTTACGGATTTGATTCGGTTACATATCCATAATACTTGGAAATGCGAATATGCTGTCATTCCGCGGCCTAGTTTGTTGACCGCGGAATCCAGCAAAAAATCTATTAAACAGCCTGGATCCCGCGGTCAACAAACTAGGCCGCGGGATGACGACAATTTTCTAATTTCGCATTCCGAAAGAAGAACAGCATATAGTGATGAAACAATAAAATTAATTAATTTTGATTTTGCCAAGCAATTACAAAGCATTGCTAAAAAATTTGAAATTAAAAAATTATATAAGTTTTATGATGATTTAATTACAGCACAAAATTTATTGCACAGCTCGTGCAATCTAAATCCGCAATTAGTTATTGAAGATTTACTGATTACACAGTATTATTTATGGAACCGAATGTGAGGTTCATTAATAGCCCTGTGTTTAATGCGTTTAACAAATTCATGGCATTTTTTTGGCTAATTTGAATTTCAGTATACTTAGGATTTAAGCATGATGCTTCAGTATCGTTCTCTAGGATAGATATATTTTTGTTATTTATTTTAGCTATATTACAGCAAATCTTAAAATTTTTGAAGTCTTTTTTAGATATTATAATATTGATCTTGTTATTTTCTTTTGAGATTTCTATGAAGTCGCAGTTGATTTTTTTGTATAAAGCATTTTGTAGTTTTTCTGTATCATTAAATTGTATTGTATTGTTTTTTCCATTGAATATACCAAATAAGTTTAACATGCCACAAAAACAGCTACTTTCGCTTTTTTTGACCGGTTGTGTTGTTTTTTTTTGATAATGCTTGATTATCTTAAAAATCGCATTAGGGTTAAACATAATAATTATTCACCTTTGTTAATCTATTATCTTTAATATAGATTATGGTTCTTAAGGAAAGCTTAAGTGATTAAAAAACGCCAAGTTATTGCGCTAAATTTTGCAGTAATTCCTGCATATCCTGCGGCAATTTGGCTTGCCATTCCATCCATTTGTGCGTGCTGGGATGAGTTAAACCGAGTTTGCTGGCATGTAAGGCTTGGCGTTTGAAATTTTGCAGCGTTTTAATTAGTTTTTCTGATGCATTTTTTGGCAGGCGTATTCGGCCGTAGACTTGGTCGCCAACAATTGGGTGGCGAATGTGAGCTAAATGTACCCGGATTTGATGGGTGCGGCCGGTTTCAAGTTTCACGCGTAAGTGAGTGAAATTATTATATTTTTTGATAATGCGGTAATGAGTTATTGCGACTTTGCCGCGATCAGTATCAACTACCGCCATTTTGGTGCGCTTAGTAGGATGGCGGCCAATTTGGGTCTCAATAGTACCTCCACTGATTAGTTCACCATAGACGATAGTTTCGTATTCGCGGTGAATTTTACGACGTTGCAATTGTCTAACCAGATAAGTATGTGCTTTTAGAGTTTTGGCAATGACCAAAAGTCCGCTGGTATCTTTGTCCAGCCGATGAATAATGCCTGCTCGTGGGATATTTTTTAATTTGGGAGTATGATGCAATAATGCATTTAATAGCGTGCTAGCGCGATTTCCAGCGCCTGGATGAACTACCATGCCAGCTGGCTTGTTAATTACCAGAATATCATTATCTTCATATACAATATCTAAGTCGATTGGTTCAGGTTGGTGAGTTGTTTGTTCTTCGAATTCGACGTCAATTACCACAATTTCGTCACCTGCGACTTTAGCTTTAGGCTGCCAGAATTCGCCATTTACGGTGATTTTATGCTTATCTAGCCAGGTTTTGATGAGAGAGCGCGAGTATTCTGGTAATAATTTAGCCAAAGCTTGGTCGATGCGGTCACCAGCAAGTTCTGCAGGTATAGTTAATTTTTGTTTCATGGTGGCAGCTTACAACATAATGTTGGTGATTGGCAATATTGAGCTTCGTTTCTTCAGTAAATGTCGTTATAATTGCCGCTTACTAGTTGGTTATGAGGAAAAAAATGAAAAGTATTAAATTTGCAATTTTATTGATAGCTGTATTGTTGTTTGCTGGTTGTGCTAAGACGCATGATGTATCGACTTTGTATCCAAATAAATCTGAGGCGCAGATTTTTCATGATGGCGAACATTTGATGCTAAAGGGTGATTATAGTAAGGCAGTTAAGCATTTTGAAGTATTAGATGCGCGTTATCCTTTTGGCAGATATTCGCGTCAGGCGCAGTTAGATATTATTTATGCTTATTATAAAAAAAATGATATTCCTTCGGCATTGGCTGCTGTAGATCGTTATATTAAGTTATATCCAACTGGTCCGTATATTGATTATGCTTATTATATGCGCGGTTTAATTAGATTTAATCAAAATCATGGGTTTTTTGAAAAATATTTTCCAACAGATTTTGCAAAGCGTGATTTAACTACTATGCGTCAAGCTTATGCTGATTTTAGCATATTATTGCATTATTTTCCGCGAAGTAAATATGCTCCTGATGCTAGAATACGGCTTCGCTATATTCGTAATATTATGTCCAGGCATGAATTGCAGGTTGCAGAATTTTATTTTAAGCATGATGCGTATGTTGCTGCTGCAAATCGGGCTAGCGAAGTAGTGCGATTTTACCAGAAGACGCCATCAGTGCCGCAAGCATTAGCAGTTATGGTAAGATCTTATCGTAAATTGAATTTAGCTAAAAATGCTAACGATGCATTACGTGTTTTACAAACTAATTATCCTAATTCGAAAGAATTGCAATATGCGCTTAAAGGTTAAACTAATTATGTGATTTATAGGTTTTGAATATCTTTTTTCTTCTCCTTGGTACGTCCATGTACCTCCCGCGTTTCCATCCCTGGACGCTAGTCGTCGAAAAAAGATATCCAAAACCTA
Source organism: Gammaproteobacteria bacterium (assembly GCA_050123335.1). Lineage (GTDB taxonomy): Bacteria > Pseudomonadota > Gammaproteobacteria > UBA12402 > UBA12402 > JASFHF01. The sequence continues at coordinate 6,521 of JASFHH010000008.1, read as the reverse complement.
TAATAATTGACTCGCTATAAATTAGCCAACTAAACTAGCTAATTGGTTGGTGATAAGTTAAAATTTTGACATGGTTCATAATATACAAAACATTCGTAATTTTTCGATTATTGCTCATATTGATCATGGTAAATCAACTTTAGCTGATCGGTTTATTCAGTTATGTGGTGGTTTAACTGAACGTGAGATGTCTGAGCAGGTATTGGATTCGATGGAGATTGAGCGTGAGCGCGGAATCACTATTAAGGCACAAAGTGTTACACTTGATTACAAAGCCAATGATGGGCAAATTTATCAATTAAATTTTATTGATACACCAGGTCATGTAGATTTTGCTTATGAAGTTTCTCGTTCTTTATCTGCGTGTGAAGGTGCATTATTAGTAGTAGATGCATCTCAAGGAGTTGAAGCGCAAACAGTGGCGGTTTGTTATATGGCGCTTGAACAAAACTTAGAGGTTATTCCGGTATTAAATAAGATAGATTTGCCGCAAATAGAGCCGGAACGTGTAATTGCGGAAATTGAAGATATTATTGGTATCGAAGCGCATGACGCAATTCAAGTTAGCGCAAAAACTGGTACGGGTGTAAAAGATTTATTGGAAATGTTAGTTGCTAAAGTTCCAGCGCCTGTTGGCGATGATAATTTGCCTTTGCAGGCATTGATTATTGATTCCTGGTTTGATAACTATTTGGGAGTGGTTTCGTTAGTTCGAATAAAACAGGGGGTATTGAAAGAAAAAGAAAAAATTCAGGTAATGTCAACTGGCAAAAATTATACGGTGGACAATGTTGGTGTTTTTACTCCAAAACGCAAACAAATTGGTGAGTTACATGCTGGTGAAGTTGGTTATGTGATTGCGGGAATTAAAGATATTCATGGTGCTCCAGTTGGTGATACATTAACGCATGCGAGTAAGCCGGCAAATGAACCTTTGGCTGGTTTTCAGCGGGTTAAGCCGCAGGTATATGCTGGTATGTTTCCAGTTAATGCGGAAGATTATGAGTCGTTTCGCGACGCATTAGAAAAATTAAGTTTAAATGATGCCGCGTTGTTTTATGAACCAGAAAATTCAGTAGCGCTTGGATTTGGATTTCGTTGTGGATTTTTAGGTTTGTTGCACATGGAGATTGTGCAAGAAAGGTTGGAACGTGAATATGATTTGAATTTAATTACTACGGCTCCAACAGTTATTTACGAAATTGTAACTACTAAAGATGAAGTTTTACATATTGATAATCCAGCGAAATTACCAGCAGCAAATTTTATTGCTGAGATGCGCGAACCAATTGTTACTGCGCATATTTTAGTTCCGCAAGAATATGTTGGCAGTGTGATGAAATTGTGTATTGAAAAACGCGGCGTTCAAACTAAAATGGTTTATCATGGAAATCACGTAGCGTTAACCTATGAAATGCCGATGGGTGAGGTGATTGTAGATTTGTTTGATCGGCTAAAATCGGTTAGTCGTGGTTATGCTTCACTTGATTATAGTTTTACTCATTTTCAAGCTGCTGATTTGGTTAAATTAGATATTTTAATTAGTGGTGAAAAGGTTGATGCTTTAGCTTCAATTGTACATAAAGATCAGGCTTATAAAAAAGGTGAAAGCTTAGCGCGTCAACTAAAAGACATTATACCTAGGCAGATGTTTGCCATTGCAATTCAAGCGGCCATCGGTAACAATATCATTGCACGAACTACAGTAAAAGCTTTGCGTAAAGATGTAACTGCAAAATGTTACGGTGGTGATGTTACCCGTAAGCGTAAATTATTAGAAAAACAAAAGAAAGGCAAAAAGCGCATGAAAAAAGTTGGCAAGGTTGATTTGCCGCAAGAAGCATTTTTAGCTGTTTTGAAAACACAAAGTAAGGATTAACCAAAATGTCATCCCGGACCCAGTCTGTTGATCCGGGATCTAGGAAGAAACAGCCTGGATCCCGCGGTCAACTAACTGGGCCGCGGGATGACGAGATAGAGGAAACAATATGAGTATTGATTTACCATTGATTTTAGTAATATGTTTATTTGTTACAGGAATAATTTGGCTGTTCGATGCATTATTTTTTGCGCAGCGTAGAAAGCAAGCAGGAAAAAAATTACCTGTAATTGTGGATTATGCCCGTTCATTTTTTCCAGTTATTTTAGCTGTATTAATTATTCGTTCTTTTATTATTCAGCCTTTTCGTGTGCCGAGTGGTTCGTTAGAGCCTACTATTTTGACTTGGGAACTGATTGCGGTGAATCAGTTTTCTTATGGGTTGCGTTTACCAGTATTGCATACCAAAATATTTAAAACTGGTGAACCAAAAATTGGTGATATTGTAGTATTTCGTTATCCAGCTAATCCTAAAAAGAATTATATTAAGCGAGTAATTGGTACGCCGGGAGATCATATAGTATATAAAAATAAAACGTTATATATTAATGGCAAAGAAATGCAGCAAACTTATCTGAAAGATACGGTTGATTATGGGGAAGGAAATGTTCCAGTAAAAGTTTATCAAGAAAATTTAAATGGTGTTAAACATTTAATTTATATACATAAGAAAGGCGGATATGCTGATAATTTTGATATTGTGGTGCCTAAAAACATGTATTTTATGATGGGTGATAATCGGGATGGTAGCGAAGATAGTCGTTATTGGGGGTTTGTGCCTGAATTTAATATAGAAGGAAAAGCATTTTTTATTTGGTTTAGTTGGGATCAATATAAACACAAAATTCGCTGGCATAGGATTGGTACAAGGATTTAATTTATGGAACAAGATTTATCTGAGTTGATGCATAAAATTGATTATAAGTTTAAAGATATTGCATTATTGAAAACTGCTTTAAGTCATCGTAGTTGCGGTAAGGTAAATAATGAAAGGTTAGAGTTTTTAGGTGATTCGTTAGTTAATTTTGTGGTGGCAAATGAGTTATTTAAGCTTTTTCCGGAAGCTCAAGAGGGACAATTGAGTCGTTTAAGGGCATATTTAGTTAGAGGAGAGACTTTGGCGGAGATTGCCAAAGAATTTGATTTGAGTCGTTATATTAAATTAGGCGTAGGTGAATTTAAGAGCGGCGGAGCATATCGTGTTTCAATTCTTTCTGATGCAGTTGAGGCAATTATTGGGGCAATGTTTTTAGATAGTGATTTAGAGACTTGTTATGCAAAAGTGACTAATTGGTATCAACAACGTCTTGGTGAATTATCTTTAGAGGAAGTATACAAAGATCCTAAATCACTATTGCAGGAATTGGTACAAGCTAAACAGTTGCCATTACCAGAATATGATTTAGTCAAAATTACTGGCAAAGAACACAAGCAAAAATTTATTGTAGAATGCAAAATTGCATTATTAAACAAGCCGGTTCAGGGAGAAGGAACAAGTCGGCGTAAAGCAGAGCAAGCAGCAGCGAGCGCTGCTTTAGAGGAACTGAAAGATGCCGAAGACTAAAAAACGTTGCGGCTATATTGCAATTATTGGTCGTCCCAATGTTGGTAAATCTACTTTGTTAAATCAAATTTTGGGCAAAAAAATTAGTATTACTTCGCATAAACCGCAAACTACTCGTCATCAAATTTTTGGAATTAAAACACAAGATAATATTCAGGCGGTGTATGTTGATACCCCAGGAATTCATGTTAAGTCTGAGCATGTGATGGGTCGTTTTATGAATCGTGCGGCTTTAACCATGATTAAGGAGGTTGATGTAATTGTATTTATGTTGGACGCTAGAGTTTGGACGGACGAAGACGGGTTGGTTTTAAAACATTTAAAAGATGTGAAATGCCCAGTAATTTTAGCTTTAAATAAAGTCGACTTAATTAAAGATAAACAAAAATTACTGCCGATTATTGATAAAATGGCTGCAAAAATGCAATTTACCACGATAATTCCAATTTCTGTTAAAAAAAATATAAATATTACTGAGTTAGAAAATTTGATTCATACGCATTTACCAGAAAATATGTTTTTCTTTCCGGAAGATCAAATAACTGACAAAGATGATCGGTTTATAATTGCAGAAACTGTACGGGAAAAAATTATGCGGGTGACGCACAAAGAAGTACCATATGGTACGGCGGTGGTAGTTGAATCATTACAAGAAAAAAACGGAGTGTTGCATCTTGATGTAATAATTTGGGTCGAACGCAAAGGACAAAAAACCATTATTATTGGTAAAAAAGGCGAAAAATTAAAAGAAATTGGCAAACAAGCAAGACTTGATTTAGAAAAAAGATTTAATCGTAAGGTTTTTATTTCATTATGGGTAAAAATTAAAGAAGGCTGGGTTGATGATAAACGCAGTTTGGCAAAGTTGGGAATATAGCGATTAGTTATTTACCATGAATTAACCAATTAACCAATTAAATAAGTAACCAACTATAAGTATTCCAGCTGTTACAATTGTGATAAAAGTAACTATTAATCTGGGTTTTAGTACCTTACGTAAGATTACCATTTCTGGAAATGATAAAGCAATGACCGACATCATGAAAGACAACACAGTTCCCAATGCTGCTCCTTTTCCAAGTAATGCTTCTACAACAGGAATAATTCCTGCTGCATTAGAGTACATAGGGATTCCAATAATGACGGCCAATGGTACCGACCACCAAGACCCTTTACCCATAATAAAAGCCATGAAATTTTGCGGCACATAACCATGAATTACGGCTCCTACTGCAATACCTATAATCATATATATCCATACTTTTTTAATAATATCTTTTACACTTTGCCAAGCAAATTGACAGCGTGCTTGCCAGCCTGAATAATCGGTAGATTCATCTTGCGGCTCATTCTTCTCCAGCTTTGTTACCCAATCTGCAATGTATTTCTCCATATTAAGAAATCCTATAATGATACCGGCAATTATTGCAATGCTCAGACCTGTTACTAAATAAATAACTGCTATTTTCCATCCCAATATTCCGTATAGCAATACCAAAGCAACTTCATTAACCATTGGGGCAGAAATCAAAAACGAAAAAGTAATTCCCAACGGAATTCCTGCTGTAACAAATCCAATGAACAATGGTACAGCTGAACATGAACAAAATGGAGTTATAATTCCTAGAAAAGCAGCAAAAATATTCCCTATAAATTTATTTTTCCCGGCAAGAAGTTTTCTAGTTCTTTCGGGAGTAATAAAAGATCTTAATAGCCCCACAACATAAATAACTAACGCTAATAGCATGAAAACTTTAGGGGTGTCATATAAGAAAAACTGTAAACTAGATCCTAGATGCGAACCTTGTTTTATCGGGAATAATGAATAAGTCAAAAATGTAGATAAATATGGTAAAGATTTATATACAATTAACCATATAATTAAGCCTCCAAGCAATACAATCATACGTTTGATAGGTTGTGCAAACAGTGCATTTTTTGATTTGTTATTAGTCTTAAAATTTTTTTGACAACAGCAACTGGTTTTTTCGGAATTCATGGTCTAGTCTTCTTTTCTACAGCAAATTTTGTTGCGATCAATAGTTTTAACTTTCTTTAGCATTGTTAGAATTTCTTTATCTTCTTCCAGGTAGGACAACAAATTTTCAATCATCTGTTTTAACACAATATTTCCTGGTTCTGTGAGTTCATATACAGTCCATAGCCCATCTTTTGTGAAAGTAATTAAATTCGCTTCAGTTAGAATTTTTAGATGTGTAGAGATAGTAGATTGGGCTAACTGGATTAGCTCCTGTATTTCACAGACACACAACGGTTTTTGCTGTAGCAGCTTTAGTATTTTTACTCTATTTACATCAGCTAAAGCTTTTGTTATTTTAAGCAGCGCTTTCATATTTCCTCCTAACTACATCTATATATCTAAATATATCGATATATTAGTTTTAACAGGACCGTTTGTCAAGTGCCAGGTCAAATTTTATATAAGGTTTTTATAGCCGAACAATAATAATTTGATTACAACTCGTGTTATGCAAAAATCGCTAAAATTAGAGGAGCCTTTACTTCTATAAATGCTTTATATAAACTCATATTTTATGTATGTGTTAGCAAATAAAGAAAAATATGAATTCGAATTTACAACCAGCATATGTATTGCATTATCGTAATTATCGCGAAACCAGTTTTTTAGTAGAGCTTTTAACTAAATATGCGGGACGTATTTCAGTGATTGCGCGCGGCGTGAAACGTCCTAAATCATCCATGAAAGGCTTAATTCAGCCGTTTGTGCCATTGACTGTTGCGTGGCGTGGAAAAGGTTCATTGCCGACATTGCAAACTGCTGAAATTTGCGGTGAATCAATTGAGCTGAAGGGCGTTAAATTATTAAGCGGTTTTTATTTAAATGAATTATTAACTTATGTTTTGCACAATCATAGTCCATGTGAAGGAGTTTTTGCTTTATATGAGAATGTTTTACAAGAATTAGGTTTTGCGGATATAACTGAACCAGCATTGCGTAAATTTGAAAAACATTTACTACACGAATTAGGCTACGCACTACAGTTAAGTTATGAGGCACATACCGATATTCCAATTAGCGCGGACCAATATTATTTG
>JASFHH010000007.1:0-57740 GCA_050123335.1 Gammaproteobacteria bacterium | reverse complement strand
TCTCACCAAGAAATTTATATAACCAGGCCAAAATCGGGCTTAAAATAATAATCCACACAGCATTAAATGACAAAAATACTGTCATTGGAACTTCATATCCAAAAATCGTATGTTCAACCGACCGCTTTATAAATAACACCATAGACTCATAATATTGGAAATACATCACAAAGAATACAAAACCTACTGCAATCAAAAATAAACAAGCAATGATTTTTAGTTTCTCTTCCATCGGACTTCTAATAATTTCAAACAAAAAATACAAAGCAACAGCTATGCTAGCAGCCACAAAAAACATATTAGCGACATTCAAATAAAATAACATAGTAGTAAAAATAACAGCGGCCAATACTATACCAATTAAAAACAATGCTTTTACCTTAAATTTCAACGGCATTCTACCAGGTTCTGATTCATTCTCTACCGCACTGCGACGCAAAACAAAATAAAAAAATAAAGATAAAATTAAAGTAGAAGATGCGGCAATAAAAGTCCAATGCCACCCAAAAAACTTCAACACAAAACCAAAAACAATCGAAGCAAACAAAACTCCGATATTAATCGACATATAAAAAAGAGTGTATCCACTATCAATTCGCGGATCTTTTTCACTATAGGCTCGAGCCATTAAGTCAGTGGGAGCGGTTTTAAATAGGCCCAATCCAATCATCACTAAAGCCAACCCCAATAAAAAAGTTATTTCAACTGTTGAAGCAAGCAACGCTAATCCAGCACACTCAAATATTAAGCCTAAAATAATACAGCGCCTAATTCCAATGACATGATCTGCTAAATAACCACCAATTGCCGGCGTTAAATACACTAAAGCGTTAAACACGGCAAACAAAGCAAAAGCTTCCGTATCAGAATATTGAAAAACGCTTTTAGCATAAATTACCAACAAAAAAGAAATGGCATAAAAACCAAATCTCTCACACAATGTTGTTAAACATGACAAATAGAATACTTTTGGTTGCTTTAAGGTTTGTGTATCATTCGAATGCATGTGGACTTCTCCTTATATTCCTATATCTGTATAGTATATCAAGCATCTTTTAAATTCACTAGATATATATGAAAAAATACAACAGCCAAACGCAGCACGATGAACGATATACTCATTACGATCGGGTTTTCCCTTTTGCAGTGCGTCAGCTTGCGTTTAGAATTGGACGTTCTGATTGAGCAAAAACGCTGGTGTAGCAGTTTCTACATCGAGTTTTTGCGATTGAAGAACGTTCAATAATGAATGCAAGATGGCGTGCTGCGGAAGGAAAAACCTGATCGTAATGAGTATATACACCGATCTTCTTTCGAGTTGCGAAAACATTGTCATTCCGCACCCCAGTCAGTTGATCGCGGAATCCAGTAAAAAATCTATTAAACAGTCTGGATCCTGCGGGTAAACCGGTGTTAGTTTAGGCAAAGCATGCTTTGCCTCGGCGAACGCGAAACATGGATGTCGAACTGGCAAGATCACCATGGATGGTTACTTGGAACAAACTAAGCCACGGGATGACATCGATTTTTAAATCTCGCATCTATGGCTTAATACCATGAAGATTGCACGATTTGGATTCGTTCTGCTGTTTTTCTATAAAATTGATAATTGGAACCATGTTACCAATTTTATTTTTATTATTTTTGTCTATAATATCAAACACAGTTTTACCATCTTTATCCTGAATTTTAAGAATTTCCAACATTTGCTCGTTGTTCAATTTATAATTCTTTTGGATTTTTTCATAAAAGATCTTAAAAACATCTTCTCTAAGTTTTTCTTCGGATGGAAGTAATTCACGTGACAAGATATTATGAAACATAGTTTGACCGGTATTTCTATTAAACTTTAATGTAGATTCTGTGATTTTCTGCTTCTCTAGTTGTTTTTGATGTTGATCTTTTAGATTATTAATTTTACTTTGCAGTAACTTTATATCTTTGTTTATGTTATTTTTTTTCTCTTCAAATATCTTATCATTATTTTTATTTTTACATGTGCTCATTACAATACCGGATGAATCTTTAGTTTTTTGTGTCTTAATTCGCTTTTTAATTTGGTTTTTATACTCAGATATTTTTTCGTACAATTTATCATTCAGACAGTCGAAACCTTCAAACTCACTTATATATAAAAGCAATGTCTCTAAATCATCTTTTGTAATATTTGCGCTTTCGGGTCGCAACAAAACGCATTGAAATTCTTCTATCAATTTCAATTGATTTTCTATTTGTTTCTGTTTTTCACAAATCTTTTTATACTTTGCGCGTTGTTTTCCCAAGAATGGATAAAAAAGATAACGCCAAATGGATTTATTATACCATTTGCCCGTTATTTCTTCCTTGGCTATATCATTTATCATTTGGTCATGCTCGATCTTACCTTTCATACGCAAAACAAATGATTTTAATAATTCTAATAATTTTTCATTTTCATCAGTTTGAGATTTTGGCGATTTTTTTGATAAAACACTATCATCCTTCTTAAGCAGTGGTGTATTTTTATTATTCGACCGAAGATTTTTTATTTGTTTATCAAGCAACTGCTTTTGGGACAAAAGTTTATTAAGTTGATCCTGATGTTGCCGTTTTAGCTTTTTAATTGTAGGATCATTTATTTTATCAATAATGCTTTGCATTTTTTTACGATATGGCTGCTCATTAGACTCCCCACCTTTTTCTTTTTGAGATTTTAATTTTTCCTGCTGCTTAATTTGCTCTTTCTTGGTGTTCAATATTTTCTGAGTAGAAGTTAAAACTTGATTATGATCTTTTAGTTTTTTCGTTTTAGCGTCAATTTGCTCTTTCTTGGTGTTCAATGTTTTTCGAGCAGAAATTAAAGATTGTGAAAATTCTTTATAAAACTTCTTTGAATTTAATTTATCATTTTTGTATTTTTCCAGACGCTTAAGACTGTTCTCAATCTCAGGTATTGTTTTTTGCGATAGAGAATTAATCTCAGTGATTTTTTGCTGATAAAAATCGTGCAGCACCTTGCTAATTTCATCTAGATATTTTTTTAATTTGCTTGATGACTTATTATTCAGGATTTTATATTTAACCAGCAGACTGATATCTTTAGTTATCTTTTGACGCGACAAATATATACTCGTCACTAACGACTTATGGTTGTCATTAACCAAGCTACCATTGTCTGCAAATTTAATGATTCCGTTATTAATTTTAATCTGATAATTAGATAAATTATTTTTTGCTTTTTCTATTTCTTCCTTAAGAGATAGGTCTCTCTCTATTTTAAAGCCAAAATATACTTTAGTTAATTCAGTTAATGTCGTTTTTATTTTTTCTTCAAGCTTTTCTTTATGTTCTTTCTTAAGCAGCACACCTAGCCCAGTCATTTCTTTATCGTTTTTTTATCAGAAAGCTCAAAAAAAATCGGTGCTATTAGTAAAAATAATTTAGTTTGTTTCAACAGCATTTCATGCTTTTCAAAAAGCGTTTTGTTTAATTTAATAACTTTGTTATTAGTTTTTACATCCTTAATCATTGTAAAAACAATATCTAAGTTATCTAGCAAGCAATTATTTATGCAAACCGGGATATTTTTTTTGTTCTTTTTTAATTTATATTTTTTAAACATTCTCCAGAATTTAGGTAACACTTGCAACACCTCTTTAGGATATGCCCATATACTAAGACCAACTAGAGGCTTAGGTGTCATTGCAACAATCTTATTAATTTCTGTTAAATTATTTTTATAATCATTACCTAACTTTCCTATAAGATTTTTGTTTTTAATCAGTTTATTTAAATCTTTCTCCAAAATCGTCAGGATATACCTAATTTGAAAATCGTCTTTGGAGTTACTTACTTTGATTTCCTCATAATCAGTATCTTTAAGATATTTTCTTAACTCTTTTACTGAGCTTGTAGGCGCTGTCTTACGTTTTGGTTTATGCATATTTGAAGTATAGTATATGCATCTTAGAATTGCTCAAAAAAAGAACAAAAATGAATTAATTAAGAAATAAGAAATCTGTTAAAAATCAATTAGTTAAGTATTAACTCAGCTACCCGATCAGTCACTCCTGACTGGCCCAGCATCTTTGCTGTCCTACTCAAATCATGCTTGATTTGTGTGATCTTTGCGTCAGAATCAATCCAATCTCGAATTTCATCTGCAACCTTTAAAACATCAATATTTTGAATATATTCTGGAATAATGCTCTTATCAGCTAAAATGTTTGGAATGCTGATATACTTAACCGTCACAATTGTCTTAGCAATCAAAAATATCAAAGAAGACATGCGATAAAAAACCATCGTCGGCACATTTAAAATAAAATTCTCGGTGACTACTGTTCCAGAACATGCCAAACAAAACCGCAATTGCTTACGCATATGATACGCAGAACCATCAATTAATTTAAAAGATGAAATCATATTATAACTTTCTAAAATATCCAAAATCAATTTTCGATATTTTGTTGAAGAAACGAAAATAATGAATTTTAGTTTATCTGACAGTATCGGCTTAATACAATCCAAAATCATCGGCAATACTTTTTTAATCTCCTGCTCTCTACTGCCTGGCATAACGCCAATTAATCTTTCATCTGATGACAAATTAAATTGCTGATAAACATTAATTGATGGAACTTTTGACTGCACAATATCAATTAAAGGATTGCCAGTATAAAAAACTGGGATTTTATATTTTTTATAAATATCAACTTCAAACGGAAAAATAGGAATGACTTCATCAACATATTTTTTAATGTTCTTAATCCGATAAAAACGGGATGCCCAAATTTGCGGACAAATGTAATAAATTACTTTAATATGGCGTTTCTTTGCCTCTTTAGCAACATGAATATTAAACCCGTAAAAATCAACCAAAATCACCAAATCAGGTTTTTCATCCTGCAACACCGGACAAATAATTTTATTAAAAACTTTTCTAAAATATAAATATTTTTGCAATAAATTGTTTAACCCAAAACCATCAGCATCAACAATATTATATAGAAAAGAAGTTTTAGTTTGTTCTAATTGTTTTCCGCCAACAGAGAAGATTTCAAGCGCAGCCTCTCTCGCTAACAATTTATTTACTAAATAAGCAGCATGCAAATCTCCTGAAACATCTCCTGCACAAATGAAAATTTTCATATAGAAATCTGCCTGCTTACCTCTAACGCCAATTCCAAAGCATTTCTACCTTGTACCCCACACACTAATGGTGAAGATTTTTCTATAACACAATTAACAAAATCTTTTAATTCTAATAATAATGGTTCGTTCTTTTTAATACGCGGCCGCATAATTTTTATATCCTTAAGGCTTTCTAATTTTTCTTTTTTCTTTTTGTAAATTTTTAAGTTTTGCTTTTCAAAATTCAAAGAAATATAAGCATCATCTTGAAAAACCCTGATCTTTCTCAATTTTTTTAATGACACGCGACTCGCGGAAACATTCGCTACGCAACCATTAGCAAATTTAATCCGTACATTAGCAATATCTGCAAAATCAGAAAAAACTTTGGTGCCAACTGCATCAATTGAAACCACTTCTGATCGGGTGAAATATAACAGCATATCTAAATCATGCACCATTAAATCTAGCACTACCCCAATATGTGACATGCGCGGACTATAAGGACCCAAACGATCAACTTCAATAAACTTTGGATGTGTAATATGCTGATGTGCCTCAATAATTGCCGGATTAAATCTCTCAATGTGACCAACTTGCAATAAAACATTATGAGCTTCTGCCAAACGAATTAATTCATCGGCTTCATCCAAAGTTACTGTAATTGGTTTTTCCACTAAACAATGAACTTTTTTTTCAATCGCAAACTTTGCGATTGAAAAATGTAACGGTGTAGGAGTTACAATATTGACTGCATCAACTTTATTTAATAACTCATCTGCCGAATCGAAAACAATAGTATTTAATTTATTAGCTATATTTTTAGCACGCTGTCCATCAGTATCTACAATACCAACCAATTCGACTTCGGGCATGGATGCATAAATTCGAGCATGATGCTGCCCCAAACTACCAACGCCAATAACACCTACTTTAATTTTATTCATGAATTAAACCTTGAAATTACATCAACAATTTTAATTAAATCTTGCTGTGATAGCTTCGGATGTACTGGTAAACAAACCACTTCTTGGCTTGCTTTTTTTGCTACCGGAAAATCACCATAACTTTTTGACTGATAAAATAACTGTTCTGGAATAATTGTTGGATAAGTTGGCACCGCTTTAATTTGATTTTTATCCAAATATTCAAGCAATTCATCTCTAGTATTACTTGGCACACGAATTGCATACTGATGATAAACATGTTGATAATCATCCGTGACGCGTGGCGCCGTAATCCAATCCATTTTACTAAAATGTTGATCATAAAAATCAGCATTAGCTTTTCTTTTTCGCATAAATTCCGGTAAACGTTCCAACTGCACAATTCCTAAAGCTGCAGCAATATCAGTCATCCTAAAATTAAAACCTAACATTGTATGCTCAAAATGCCCTTGCCGACCATGATTAATTAAGCTGCGCATTTTACCGGCTAATTCGTCATCATTAGTCGTAATCATTCCTCCTTCACCGGTCATTAAATTTTTAGTTGCATACAAACTAAAACACCCGACTTTACTCATACCTCCAGTTATTTTATTTTTATAACTAGCACCCACCGCCTGCGCACTATCTTCAATCAATTCTACATTATATTTTTTAGCTAAAAAATTAAATGCATCCATATCACATGGCAAACCGTACAAATGCACCAACATGATCGCTCTAATTTTTTCTCGTTTTAATTTATCTTCAACTAAATTTGGATCTAAATTAAAAGTTTTAAAATCAATATCTGCAAAAATCGGTTCCGCATTACAAAATAGAATTGAATTACTGGTAGCAATAAAAGAAAACGGCGTTGTTAAAACCTTATCCCCTTCACCAATCCCCAAACCAAGTAAAGCTGTATGTAATGCTGTTGTACCGGAAGATACCGCAATTGCATGATCCACATGACAATAATCAGCAAATTTTTGTTCAAATTCACGAACCCTAGGCCCACTAGCCAAAATACCGCTGTCCAATACATCCAAAACCGCTTGTTTCTCTTTAGGACCAATGTCGGGCTGCGCCAAATAAATCATCATCATTTCTCTATAAAGCAAAGGTTAGGTATTATATAATTAACTGCTAACCTGGTTAAGCACTTTATAGGCAATTATGGAATTTATCGCCGGCATTGATGAAGTGGGACGAGGACCACTAGCTGGTCCTGTGGTCGCTGCTGCCGTAATTTTGGATCCCAAGAATCCAATTGAAGGCTTAAAAGACTCCAAAAAATTAACTGCAAAACGCCGCGAAGAACTCGCTGAAATAATTAAACTCCACGCCAAATGTTATGCTTATGGCCGCGCTGAACCTGATGAAATCGATAAAATCAATATCCTTCAAGCCAGCCTGCTCGCCATGCAGCGCGCGGTTAACAACCTGCCAATACAACCAAATCATGCCTTGGTAGATGGCATTCATTGCCCACACCTTTCTTGTTCAGTTGAAGCCATCATCAAAGGCGACTCCAAAATCAAAGCCATCAGCGCTGCATCAATTCTAGCTAAGGTACTAAGAGACAACGAAATGATCAAATTCGAAGAAATCTACCCTGGCTATGGCTTTTCCAAGCACAAAGGCTATCCAACCAAGCAACATGTGGATGCTTTAAAACAATTTGGCCCCACACCAATTCATCGTCGATCATTTAAGGGGGTCAAGTCTTGAATTTTGCATTTTGATTTAAATTAGATCAAAATACAAAATTCAAGACTTGACCCCCTTAATTTTCAAACTCACTCTTGCCAAGAATCAAAATATTCCTTATAGTGTAATTAAGTGGTACTTAGTGGGACAAAGTGGCTATTCTTGGCAAAAATTAACCATAAGAGGTATATCTGCAGTGTTTCGCGGCATAAACTCTATTAATGTTGATCAAAAAGGACGCATTGCAATTCCAGTACGCTATCGACAAACATTGTTAGAAAAAGCCCAAGGACAAATGATTATCACCATCGACACCGAACAACGCTGTTTATTATTATTCCCATTAACAATTTGGGAAGAAATTGAACAAAAAATTGCCAAATTGCCAAGTTTTAGCCCGGCTACCCGACGCATTCAACGTTTATTGATTGGCCATGCAACTGAACTTGCTTTGGATAGCCATGGGCGCATTTTATTGCCTCCTCTGCTACGTAAATATGCCAACATACAAAAAAAGCTAATGCTGGTAGGACAAGGTAATAAATTTGAACTCTGGAACAACGAGCAATGGCAGCAACAACGCGACCATTGGCTTAATTCAGAACTGGTAAAAGAAGGAGAAATACCAGAGGAATTAAAAGATATAGCTTTGTAATGAGTTTACGGTTAGGGAGATTCTATCCAAGGAACCACGGATAAGTTGATAAAGGAATATCTAAACTCCCTAACCACCTAACAAATAATGAATAAACACGCGCCAGTTTTATTACAAGAAGCGCTTGAAGGTTTAAACATAAAGCCTTCAGGTATTTACATTGATGGGACTTTTGGCCGCGGCGGGCACGCTAAATTAATTTTAGAAAAACTGTCCGCCGACGGACAATTAATTGTAATTGACAAAGATCCAGAAGCGATAAAGATAGCGAAAAAAATGCTAACAAAAAATAGCCGCTGTCACATTTATCACGGATCATTTAACGAAATTGATAAATTATCCCAGCAATTAAATATTGTGGGAAAAGTCGACGGGATTTTGCTTGATTTGGGAGTTTCTTCTCCACAGCTGGAAGATGAAACTCGAGGATTTAGTTTTTTACGCGATGGACCGCTAGATATGAGAATGGATTTAACACGCGGCTTAGATGCCGCAACCTGGATTAATCAAGTTAGCGAAACGGTATTAACGCAAGTGCTAAAAGATTATGGTGAAGAAAAATTTGCGCGCCGTATCGCTAGTGCAATTATTAAATCCAGAAATTCGGCACCAATAAAAACAACCAAGCAATTAGCCGATATCGTAATCAAAGCTAATCCCACAAGAGAAAAACATAAACATCCAGCAACCCGAAGTTTTCAAGCAATAAGAATTTTTATTAACCAGGAACTTGAAGAATTACAAAACTGTTTAAACAAAGCTTTGGATATACTAGCAATTGGTGGCAGATTAGTGGTAATAAGTTTTCACTCATTAGAAGACCGCATCGTAAAACGATTTATCCAAAAACATACCACGGGTGATTACTTTCCAATTGAGATGCCAATAAAACACGCAAACTTACAACCAAGATTAAAAAAAATTGGACGAGTAGTTAAACCAACCAAAGAAGAAATAAAAATAAATCGGCGAGCCAGAAGTGCTAAATTAAGAATAGCGGAGAAATTATCATGAATTTTGCTGTAAAAGCATCAAACCGCATTACCATTTTGCCTCACGGCTTAATTAAATTATTAGCCATTAAAAACTACTCTATCATCGTAGTTCTTACAGTTGCCTTGCTAATTAGTTCTTTTGGAGTTATTTGTATACAAAACGTCAATCGTCAATTAACAAATAAATTGCAAACTCTACAAACAGAAAATATAAATCTACGTAACCAATGGAGCCAACTGTTACTAGAAAAAAGCACCTGGGCTGCTGCAACTAGAATAGAACAAATAGCACAACAAAAATTAAATATGACCATGCCAAAAACCCAACGAATTTTGATGATTGATTAATTTAAAATAAAAGTAATTATTATACCATTAAGATCGAGATATATATTTAGCAGAAACACGTATTAAATTTCTGTGGCAACTACCGCACATATTAGATTTGTGTTCTTTTCTTGCAATTAGATTCTGGCTGCTTTTAAACGGATTGTTTATTTTAATTATCATTCTAACTGCACGCATGATTTACTTAACTACTCTTGATCAAAGTTTTTTATTACATCAAGGAAACGTGCGTACTCTACGCACTATCAACATACCAGGTTTTTTTGTTTAGCATTTTTTTTAGTATTTCAACATATCACAATCCAGCAGAAAAATATCTAAAACCAAAATCAGGAATGATGGTAACAATAACCTCACCTGCATGCATAGTTTTACCTATTTTTAAAGCTGCGGCAACATTAGCTCCTGCAGAAATTCCTGCCATTATGCCCTCATTTCGCCACAATAAGCGCGCAGTTTGTAACGCTTCTTTATCACTAATCTTAACAATCTCATCGATTAAAGCAGTATCCATAACTTGAGGAATAAATCCTTCACCAATTCCTTCAATATGATGAAATCCCGATTTATTACCGGACAATACTGCAGAAGCAGCTGGTTCAACTGCTATGCGTTTAATCAATGGATATTTTTGTTGTAATACCTTAGATATTCCAGAAAAAGTTCCGCCAGTACCAACCGCGGCAATAAATACATTAAATTTACCTGAAGTTTGCGCAAGAATTTCTTGTGCCGTTGCCTTAGCATGAATTTTTACATTATCCATATTTTCGAATTGATTTGGCATATAAGAATTAGGAATAATTTGATGTAATTCGCGTGCGCGCTTTATAGCAAATTTAACATCAGCTTCAGTTACACCTTTGGTTTTATCAACACATTTGGTTAACTCAACTTGCGCTCCAAACAACTGCATACTACGCCGCCTTTCTAAACTAGCTGCCTCAGGCATAACTGCAATCATTTTATAACCCTTGACTGCACTTACCATTGATAAGGCTATACCAGTATTTCCAGAAGTTGGCTCGATAATTGTAGTATCTGGCGTTATTTCACCGCGCTTTTCTGCTTCATCCAACATATACAAAGCAATACGATCCTTGATACTTCCGGAAGGATTAAAATACTCCACCTTTATTAAAATTTCAGCCGGAATATCTTTGGTGAGACGCTGCAAGCGTACCAACGGTTGATTACCAATCAGCTCTAAAATATTTGAATACATAATAAATTCCTCAAAATTAATTAATAGGGATAAAAATATTTTGCGTTTTTTGAAAATCAGCCTGTTCTAATGTCGCAAAATTAAAGGCTTAGCCATTAGAACAGGCTAAGACAACAACAGATAAATTGAAAACAACAAGTACTGATGGAAACCAAAATTCCATGCGCTGAAAACATATTGTACTTACTATAGATAAACATAAGTTACACTATAGCATTTTTTATATAAATTACAAGCAATCAGAACTTCATTCTATTTCTTTATCGATGATTACCTAAATGAAAAGTTACCAATTAATTACTTTGTATTTTTGCTTTTTAATGGCAATTCCTTTACGATTTAAAAACTTATTAGGCATTTTATCATCCTAGGCTTATAATATTTGTGTTTCGAATGAGGATATTTAGATTGGTGATTAATAGCAAGATTGAGCATCTTTTAGACTAAGAAATGAAACCATTGGAGAATGGTATACATGAAAAATAAAACATCTTTCCTTTCAATACGATTCTGGCTACTTTTAAGCGGATTGTTTATTTTAATTATCATTCTAACCGCACGCATGATTTACTTAACCACTCTTGATCGAAGTTTTTTATTACATCAAGGAAACATGCGTACTCTACGCACTATCAACATACCAGCTTATCGCGGCATGATCTCTGATCGCAATGGTGTACCATTAGCCATTAGCACTCCAGTAAATTCTGTCTGGATTAATCCAAAAGATTTTATTTGCATCGCCAAAAATACACAACAACTGGGTCACTTATTAAATATTTCCAGCAAACGAATTCGTCAAATTGTTCATAAAAATAAAAATCGCGAATTTACTTATTTGAAACGTGGAGTAAATCCCGAAACAGCACAAGAGATTGCTAAACTAGCTCTTAGCGGAGTTTATTTGGAAAAAGAATATAAACGTTATTATCCAGAAGGAGAAGTCACATCACAAGTTGTTGGATTTACTAATATTGATGATAAAGGGCAAGAAGGATTAGAATTAGCTTACAATTCATGGTTACGCGGCACACCCGGTAAAGAGCGAGTGTTAAAAGATTTATATGGGCATGTAGTTGCTACTCTAAATGATGTTCAAACTGCAAAATCTGGACATGATTTAATTTTAAGTATTGATAATCGCATCCAATATTTAGCATATCGTTATTTAAAATCCGCTGTCATAAAATACCGCGCAGAATCCGGATCAGTAGTGGTATTAAACCCTAAAACCGGCGAAATCCTCGCAATGGTAAACCAACCTTCGTTTAACCCAAACCAACGCCCATCTCACGATTATGGACAATTTAGAAATCGCGCTGTTACCGACATGTTTGAACCTGGTTCAACTATGAAAGCTTTTAGTATTGCCAGTGCACTTGATAGCGGTAAATATACTGACAACACTATCGTTGACACCAATCCCGGCCGTCTAAAAATCGGTAAAAACATCGTTCATGATGATGATTGGAAAAATCACGGCAAAATAACAGTTTCAGAAGTTCTACAAAAATCCAGCAACATTGGCGCAGCCAAAATGACAATATCATTACCAGCTGAGCATTTTCTTGATTTATTGCATCGGGTCGGATTTGGTGAACGCACCAGAAGCGATTTTCCCGGTGAAAGCCCAGGATCATTATCATATCATGAAACCTGGCAGCCATTTGTTTTAGCAACTTTAGCTTTTGGCTATGGAATCTCAGTAACCCCATTACAACTCGCACAAGCTTATGGAATAATTGCTAATAATGGCTTACAATGCCCAATAACATTTTTAAAACGCGATGACGATGTGAAAATAACATGCACACGCGCTATTGATGCAAAAACCGCACAAAGCATGTTGCAAATGCTAGGGCTAGTAGTACAACAAGATGGCACCGGGTTTCGTGCTAAAATTAACGGTTATCATGTAGCCGGAAAAACTGGAACAGCTCATATCGCCAAACCACATGGATACTATAAACATCGCTATATTGCTTCTTTTGTGGGAATAGCCCCAGCATCAAATCCACAACTTGTGGTAGCAGTAGTACTTAAAGACCCACATAATGGATATTATGGTGGCACAATTGCCGCACCAACATTTGCAAAAATCATGGGCGGAGCTTTGAGGGTTTTAAATATCGCACCGGATGCTCTTAGTTAATGTAAATTTAGATAAAAATTTCCGTGATATTTTAAAACACAGTATGCTGGAGGGGAGCTTGTTTGCAAACTTTTGAGCGCATGGAAGCGCGAACAAAGTATTACATGGATGTACTTTTCAATCGTGCCAAGCTTGTTGCATGATTGAAAAGACGCGTTTGCAAACAAGCTCGCCGAAAGGCATACTTTGGTGTTTTAAAATATCATGCAAACAATTAATTTTATGACAAAAAAACTACAACAATTATTACAAAACATTATCAATCTAGATACAATTCCTGATATCAACATCAGCGGATTAACCTTAGATAGCCATGAAGTAAAACCAGGTTATTTGTTTTTTGCATATCAAGGCAGTTCTGTTGATAGCAAACAATTTATCGATCAAGCAATTGCAAACGGCGCCACTGTAATTTTGTGTGATACCAACAAATCACAACCAACTTTAACACACAAAAACAATATTCCAATTATTGCTTTGCCAAATTTAACCAAAAAAATCGGACAAATTGCGGCAAACTTTTATGATAATCCATCAAAAAATATGTTAGCTATTGGTATTACTGGAACTAACGGTAAAACCTCAATCAGCTATTTATTAACTGCTGCTTTACAAAAACTTGGAAAACAAGCTGGGTTAATTGGCACGCTTGGTTACGGAAAACCTAAATCATTAACACCATCAAATTATACTTCACCTAACCCAATAATGTTGCAACGCATTCTAGCTGACTTTAAACAACAAAATATTAATACCGTAGTCATGGAAACATCATCACATGCACTTGATCAAGATAGATTTGCTGGTATAGAAATAAAATTCGGTACATTTACCAATTTAACTCACGATCATTTAGATTATCATAAAACTATAGATGAATATGCAGCTGCAAAACAAAGATTATTTACTAGAAGCTCAATGCAAAATGGAATATTTAATCTTGATGATCCTATTGGCTTAAAATGGTTTGAACAATTTAAAAATAATTTTGCAGTATATGGTTATACCTTAAATCCAAATAAATTTAACTCCTCTAATATAATTGCAGCCAACAATATACAAACTCAGCCTAACGGCATCAACGCCGAAATTTTATCTCCATGGGGAAATGGCAAATTAGTTAGTCAGTTAGTAGGCCGCTTTAATCTCTCCAATTTATTAGCTGTTATCGCCAATTTATGCATAATGGGATACAAATTAAACGACATTTTACCTATTATTCCTGCATTACAACCCGTTTCAGGTCGCATGCAAACCATTATTGGTAAAAATAAACCTTTGGTTGTAGTAGATTTTTCTCACACTCCAGACGCTCTGAAACAAGCTTTGCAAACTTTGCGTGAACATTGCCATGGTAAATTATTTTGTGTATTCGGCTGTGGAGGAGATCGTGACCGCAAAAAACGCCCGGAAATGGCAGAAATTGCCGAACAATTAGCTGATCACATAACCATTACTAATGACAATGTACGATTTGAGGACCCTCAACAAATTGCCAACGAGGTTTTAGCAGGCCTCAATCATCCAGACAAAGCAATAGTCGAATTGGATAGAATAAAAGCGATCGCTCACACCATTAAACAAGCAACCTCCAAAGACATAGTACTACTAGCCGGTAAAGGACACGAACCTTACCAAATTATTGGTGACAAGAAATTACCCTTTAGCGATATTGAAATAGTTAAAAATTTGTTCGCGGAAGAAGAATAATATTGTATGATGTATTTATTAGGGTCAGGTCTTTACTAATTACAAAGCTACGCACTTGTAATTAGTAAAGACCTGGCCCCACATTAATCACCATACGAAGGCTCGAATATATGTTGCTCTGGCTTGCTGAATTCTTAAAACAATATTATCACGCATTTAATGTATTTTCTTACTTAACCTTTCGTGCGATTTTAACCACCATAACCGCTTTAATAGTTTCATTCATTCTTGGCCCATTTTTCATTCGCCGCTTAAAATTTAACCGTATCAAGCAAGTAATTCGCAAAGTTGGACCGCAATCACATTTCACTAAAGCCGAAACTCCAACTATGGGCGGCACCATGATTTTAATCAGCATTACGATCGCAACATTATTATGGGGAGACTTATCTAACCGCTATATTTGGCTGATTCTATTTGCTACTTTAGGCTTTGGCGCTATCGGCTTTATCGATGATTACCGCAAATTGGTTTTGCAAAACAGCGCCGGCTTGAAAGCGCGCTGGAAATTCTTTTGGCAAGCTGTACTTGCTTTAGCTATAGTCATTTACCTATACATAACCGCAGCATCACCTACTGAAACCCAATTAGTCATACCTTTTTTCAAAAACGGCTCCATTCACCTGCATTGGTTTTACATTCCATTTGCTTGTCTAGTTATAGTTGGCGCCAGCAATGCTGTAAATCTTACCGACGGATTAGATGGTTTGGCAATTTTACCTACCGTAATGGTTGGTGGGGCATTAGGTATTTTTGCTTACGTTGCTGATAATATCTACTTTGCAAGATATTTAATGATACCTCATATTCCAGGAGCTGGAGAAGTAGTAATTGTTTGCGCTGCTATCGCTGGCGCAGGTTTAGGATTCTTGTGGTTTAACACCTATCCAGCTCAAGTATTTATGGGAGATGTCGGCGCTTTAGGCCTTGGAGCAGCCTTGGGAACTATAGCCGTAATTGTGCGCCAAGAATTAGTCTTATTTCTAATGGGCGGAGTTTTTGTGGTTGAAACCATTTCGGTAATTATTCAAGTTATCTCATTTCAATTAACCGGCAAACGGTTATTCAAAATGGCACCTCTTCACCATCATTTTGAATTAAAAGGATGGCCCGAACCTCGCGTTATCGTTCGCTTTTGGATTATCACCTTTATTCTGGTATTATGTGGTCTGGCAACTCTGAAATTACGCTGATGACTAAAAAAAAATTCCAAAATGTTGTTATTGTCGGGCTGGGCAAAACCGGATTATCTTGCGTCAACTTCTGCAAACGGCAAGGATGGCCAATAAGCGTAACAGATTCACGCATTAACCCACCCGAAGCAGATCAAATAAATCAAAACATTCCAACCACATTCGGCGAAATCTCCGCAAAATTTATTAACAATGCTGATTTATTAATAATAAGCCCGGGTGTCTCCTTAAAAGAACCTGCAATTGCAAATGCGATTAAAAATGGTATTCCTTACGTAGGTGATATTGAATTATTTGCACAAGCAACGCAAGCACCAATTATCGCTATCACCGGATCGAACGCTAAAAGCACGATAACAACTCTTGTAGGTGAAATGGCGCGTTATGCCAAAATTAACGTTCAGGTTGGCGGAAATATCGGCACACCAGCTTTAGACTTACCTACTGCTGATTTATATGTTTTAGAACTATCAAGTTTTCAATTGGAAACCTTATTTTCATTACACGCCAAAGTTGCTACTGTGTTAAACGTCTGTGAAGATCACATGGATCGTTACAACAATCTGCAAGAATACACTGCTGCAAAAATGAAAATCTACCAAAATTGTGAAACTGCAGTGATAAACCGCGCAGAAAAATCTACGAAAAATTTAAAACTAAATTCTGTAATAAGTTTTGGTTTAGATGCGCCTGAAAAAAATCAATATGGAATTATAAAACACGATAACGAACAATATCTAGCTAAAGGCAAACAACTTTTATTAAATACTAAAAAATTAAAACTAATCGGCCAACACAATTTGGAAAATGCTTTAGCTGCGCTAGCAATTGGTGACGCAGCAGGCTTTGATCAAAAAACAATGTTAAAAACCTTACAAAAATTTACTGGCCTGCCACACCGCTGTCAACTAGTACGAACTATTAATAATGTAGCATGGTATAACGATTCAAAAGGAACCAACGTCGGTGCAACTTTGGCTGCAATTTCGGGCTTAGGCCAAAGCATTTCCGGCAAAATAATTTTAATCGCTGGAGGATTAGGCAAAAATGCTGATTTTACTTCACTACAATCCGCAGCTAAAAAACACATACGCCAAACTATTTTAATTGGCGAAGCAGCAGGTGTTCTTAAAAAAACTTTACAAAATAGCTGCACTACTAAAATAGCCGATGATTTGCAACAAGCAGTACAACTTGCATATGATGCAGCTATGCCAAACGATATCGTATTACTATCACCAGCTTGCGCTAGTTTTGACATGTTTAACGACTACCAACACCGAGGAAATGAATTTATAAAAATTGTGGAAAGATTGTAAGTAGGCGGGACGGGGCTTTACATAATTACAAATGCCTTGTTTGTTGCTTTGTAATGAGTAAAGACCCAACCCCCTGAGATGATATGAACAAACTAACAACCAACATGTACGACAAATATTTTGTCTTTACTGTAGCTGCATTATCGATTATCGGCCTAGTAATGATTACTTCTGCTTCTACGTCTATCTCAGAACGCATCTACCATCAACCTTTTCATTTCTTTTACAACCAAAGCGCACATATTTTTTTAGGTATTCTATTTTTGTTAATTATTATGCGCATCAACATAAAATTCTGGCACAAAATTAGTAAACTTATGCTGCTAACAGGATTAATATTATTAATCGCCGTACTAATTCCAGGCATTGGTCACCAAGTAAACGGCAGTATGCGATGGATTGGCGCAGGCCCAATAAGATTGCAGGTATCTGAATTTATTAAATTAGCATTCGTAATTTATTTAGCGAGCTATCTAACCAGACGCAATCATGAAATTTGCACCAAGCCAGCCGAATTTTTAAAACCAATGGTAATTCTTGGAATTATTTCTATTCTATTATTAAAAGAACCAAATTTTGGTACTGCTGTAGTAATTACCATAACCACTATGAGCATGTTATATTTAAGCGGGGTACGCTGGTGGCAATTTGTAGGATTATTATTACTTGCTGCGATTGCTGTCAGCATACTAGCAATTTCATCCCCATATAGAATGGCCCGCCTAACTGCATTCTTAAATCCATGGGCACATCAATTCAATAGTGGTTACCAATTAACTCAATCACTAATTGCTTTCGGCCGCGGCGGAATTTTTGGTGTAGGCTTAGGCAGCAGTATTCAAAAATTATTTTACTTACCCGAAGCACATACGGATTTTTTATTTGCAGTATTGGCCGAAGAATTAGGTTTAATTGGTATTCTAATTGTAATCGCATTATATACGCTAATGGTTATTCGCATTCTCATGATCGGGCGACGCGCACAATTAGCCGGCATGCATGCAGAAGGATACATGGCGTATGGATTTGCCATCTGGATGGGAACACAGGCAATCGTCAACATGGGAGTTAATTCCGGTCTATTACCAACCAAAGGCTTAACCCTACCATTAATGAGCTACGGCGGCAGCAGCTTATTAATTACTTTCATAGTAATCGCAATATTGTTACGCATTGATTATGAAGCCAGAAAAAAAGATGTTTTTCGCGAACGGTTCCGGAAAAGTTTGTATTAGAATTCAACCTGTCGCGCTAATTTATAATTACGCACCAACAAAACAACCGCACCAATTAAAACACCAATTAATAAACCGATCCATAACCCATTACCATCAAAACCTAAAGGAAAACATAAAACCCACGAAATTGGCAATGCAATAAACCAAAAAGCAATAATGCTGATATACATTGGAATACGAGTGTCTTTCAAACCACGCAATGCGCCAATCGCAATAAAACGCAATGTATCAAAAACTTGTGACACAGCAGCAAACGCCAGAAAAACCGTGGCATAATGGGTCAACGCTGCAAAACGCGGATTATTTATATTAACATCCAAACTAATAAAATCTCTGGAAAATAAAATATAACAAACTGAAATTACAAACGTTACACTACAACCAAAAACCAAATTAGCTAAAATCGCGCGATTAATTCCTAACTTATCTTTCCGGCCAACAGCTTGACCAACCTGCACCGTAGTAACCTGCGAAACCGCAAATACAAACATCATACCCATTAGCAAAAACTGCCGAGCAATTCTATTTGCAGCAAGCGCATCGCTGTTTACCCTACCCATCATAAAAGCCAATACCGACAACAACACTACTTCAATTACATACATACAACCAATCGGCCAACCAATACGTAACAATTCAAAAAAATATTCTGCTTTAAAGTAAATCAGCCCTGAAAATAATTTATATCGTCGATACAATTTAGACCGACATAAAAAAATAGCAAGACCCAAAGCCGTCAGCAAAAACACTAACGCAAAACCATAACCAATCCCTGCTATACCGCACTTTGGTAAACCAAAACGCCCAAAAATAAACGCATAACTAAATAAAATTTCAAACGGCACTTCGGCTAAACTAATCCACAAAACCAAACCCGTACGCGACATTCCAATTAAAAATTGCTCCATAGAAACCAACAAAGCTACCGGCACTACGCACAAAACCATAGCATGTAAATAGCTAGTTGCAATCTGCGAAATATGATATGGTTCACCGCTCCAACTAAAAATAATTGGTGCAAACCACAAAATCAATATCATCGGCACACAACTGACTAAAGCTAAAATAAAACCCTGCGAAAAAGAAGATTCCATTCCAGCTTGATTTTTAGCGCCATAATTCTGTGCCACCATTACACCAATTGATGATAACAATCCAAACAAAAACACCACCAAACTAAAATATACGGAAACACCCAAAGCCATAGCAGCTAAATTGTCGCGTCCAAGATGGGCGATCATCAGCGTACCCAAAAATCCGCTAGATGCCTGCACTATATTCGCAGCAATAAGCGGCAACGACAAACGCACTGATTGTCTTACATCATGACCAAATGATTGTGAATATGCCTTAACCGCCATTATAAACCTCGTAGATTACACCTAAGAATAGCACATCCTAAAGAATAGACACTAAAAGGGCGCACCATTCTGCCAGAAAAAACTTATTTTGCAAGGGAATTATAGAATAAAATTATTTTTTATACAAAAAACTGCTAAATCGTGATTTTTCATTGCTCTTTACATTTTTGTTTTTTTTTAATGAATCACATACTCATTCACTAATTTTTTTGCTAAAACTCTTGATGAATTATGCAAATTAAATTTTACATTATTTGCATGATTTTGGCAAAAAGCAAGATCAGTACAAGCAATAATAACATCGCTAACCTCATGGTTGTGTAACAATTTTTTAACATCAGTCCAAAGCTCAAGAACTTTGTCACAAACACCTTTTTTCTTATAAGTAGTAATCAAATCATCAATTAATTTCTGCAATTTTTCTGTCCAAAAGATCTCTTTTTTTATCTTTTGGCACCCTTTTTGATACAAACCACTTTTTATAATGGACCTAGTGCCTAAAATAGATACTAACGAGTCATTTTTTTTCTTAAGACCTTCCATGGTTTCATCAACAATATGTAGCAAAGGAATTTCCTTACATACTTTAAGCATTTTTTTATAATATTTATGTACTGTATTACAAGGTATAGCGATAATACTAACTTCCGCTTTTACCAAAGTATTCAACCCTTCCGTTAAACAAGTTAACATTTTCTTATCATCAATCTTCTTCTTTGGATGAAATGGGGTGGGAAGTGAGTAAATAACCATATGCGGATAATCTGCATCCCACTTTGCTCCATATTGTTTTTTGCATTCATCCAATACGGATTGTAAAAATGGACCTGTAGAAAATGGACCCATACCAGCTAATATACCAAGTTTAAATGCCATAAAATTGCCCTCACATTAGTAATATACAAATGCATTTGTTTTATATGAAAAAAATTTGTTTCATTTCACAATAACCAACAAAAATATCATTTTTATCTAAAAGTTCTTTAATAATTTTGTTTTTCATTTCTGATAAAAAACAATCCTCGGCTAAACCTAACCTACTAAATATAGGAATTAAATCATGCAACAAAAACCTAATCATCTGTTTAGTATCATCACTTTTCAATAAAGGCTGATCACTATCAGCAATAATTACTTTTTTGCCTGTTTTTTTTGCTACACTACTTAATTCTTCTCCAAAACTATAATTTTCTTTACGAAATATCCCATATTGTAAAATCAAATCTACAAATTTTTCAAAATAAATATTAATTACATTAGCATACATTTTACCAATATTTGGTTCCTCTAATGCAAAAAATGTATCTTTTGAAACACATTGCTTAATTTTTAAAAGATATTTATATGGGTTATTGCAATGCATTAAAAACATGCGTGAATATATTAAATCAGGTATTCCAAATTTACGCATAAGCTGTTGCACATTATATGGGTCCATACGGCATTAAATTAACCACAATTTTTGCCTCATGACGTTCACAAAATTTATTAATGTTTAAAATTCAAATATATATGGCGCATTATACACACTTTTTTAAATTTTAAAAACCTCAAAGCACATCGTTTAATACGTAGCAAGTTGACTCATAATTAAGGTTACCCATATATGGAGGTAATCTTATGAGTCAACGAATCACTTTTTGTACACCTGCCTCAATATTCTCGGTAACCTGATTTATGAGTCAACTCGCTGAATAATTACTATATTTCAATTGTATTGTCGCAACCACACCAAGCATGTATAATTTTACAAGAAAGGAGATAAAAAATATGGCCAATACACCACACCGACCCATTTTATTAATAATTTTAGATGGCTGGGGCTATAATCCCCAACCAGATTCTAATGCTATTACCCAGGCAAACACCCCTACATTCGACAAATTATGGCAAGAATATCCGCACACTTTAATTGCCGCATCAAGCTGCAATGTAGGTCTGCCCCAAGGACAAATGGGAAATTCTGAAGTTGGCCACCTAAATTTAGGCGCCGGCAGAATCGTTTATCAAGATTTAAGCCGCATCACTAATGCCATTGACGATGGTTCTTTTTATGAAAACTCCGTACTAACCAAAGCAGTCGATCAAGCAGTCGCCAATAACAAAGCAGTACATGTATTTGGCTTGCTGTCAAACGGCGGAATTCACAGCCATGAAACTCATATTCATGCGATGATGAAATTGGCAGCTAAGCGCGGCGCAAAAAAATTATTCATGCACGCTTTTTTAGATGGCAGAGATACCCCACCAAAAAGCGCCGAACAATTTATTACAAATTTAGAAAATGTATTTGCTGAAATTAAAGTCGGCAAAATTATTTCTCTGGTTGGCCGCTATTATGCTATGGATCGTGATAAACGTTGGGATCGCGTACAACAAGCTTATGATTTATTTACTTTAGGCAAAGCAACACATCATGCAGAAACCGCTATTGATGGCTTAAAACTTGCTTACATCGCCAAAGAAACCGATGAATTTGTCAAACCCACCAGCATTCATGCAAAAAATGAAAAACCAATTGTAATCGAAGATGGTGACACTATTATTTTTATGAATTATCGTGCTGATCGTGCACGAGAAATTACACGCGCATTTACCGAAACTGACTTCAAAGAATTTAAACGAAAGAAAGTAGTAAAATTAGGTTGTTATGCAACACTAGCCGAATACGATCAAACTTTTGATTTACCAATTGCATTTCCACCAGAAAAAATAGTTAATGCATTAGGCGAATATCTGGCCAACAATCATTTACATCAATTACGTATTGCTGAAACCGAAAAATATGCACACGTAACTTTCTTTTTAAGCGGTGGTGTCGAAAAACCTTACGAAGGAGAAGATCGAATTTTAATCCCATCACCAAAAGTTGCCACCTATGATTTACAACCAGAAATGAGCGCGCCGGAAATTACCGAAAAACTCGTTTCCGCAATCGAAAGCAAAAAATATGACGTAATTATTTGTAACTTTGCCAATTGCGATATGGTCGGACATACTGGTAAACTAAAAGCAGCCATTAAAGCCGTCAAATGTATAGATAAATGTTTAGCAAAAGTGGTCGCAGCATTAAATACAGTTGGTGGTGAAACCATTATTACCGCAGATCACGGTAATGCTGAATTAATGTTTGATCCTGAAACTGGTCAGCCGCATACTGCACATACTTGCAATCCAGTTCCATTTATTTATGTTGGACGCCCCGCAAAAATTACCAATACCGCAGGAGCATTATGTGATATCGCTCCGACCATGTTATATTTATTGGGACTGCCACAACCTAAAGAAATGTCAGGAGAATCTTTAGTAGAATTTTCATGAAATACATTCACTTATCAATCATAATCTGCTGTTTTATTTTTAGTCCCGTATATGGCACTACAAATTTAACCAAAAAAACCAACAAGCTGCAAACCATCATCAATAAAATTGATAAGTTAAAAAACAATTTATTTTCTATTGCGCGCAAACGTAGTTATATTCAAAATAACTTAAAAAACACCGAACTAAAAATTGGCGATTTGGCAAAAAAAATTAATTATAACCAAGCACAAATAAATACAAAACACCAACAACTTAAAAAAGTCAAACATCAACAAATTAAATATCAACAACAACTAAATATTCAAAAAAAATTGTTAGCCAAACAAATTTATGCTTCTTATATTTTAGGGCGACAACCATATATTAAAATTATTTTAAATCAGGAAGACCCAACCAAGCTTAGCCGTTATTTATATTATTATGCGCAATTTAATCAGGCTAGAATGAATATTATTCATAAAATTGAAAGGCTAACACAAAATATAAAATCCACCACAAAAAGTATCAAAACTCAAACGCATAAATTACAAACGATGCAACATACTTATCGTCAACATCGAATTGCATTCGTTCATGAAAAAAATCGCCGTCAACAACTGTTAGTTAAAACCTCTAAAGAACTAAATAACAAAAACAAACAACTTGATAAATTACTAAAAGACAAACAACATCTAACTAATATTATTCAAGAATTAAAAACCGAATATTCTTACGGCTACATTCCCGGAAAAAGTTTTGCACAAATGCGCGGTAAATTACATTGGCCAATTAATAATGCCAAAATCATCCAATCATATGGACAAAGCATGGTGAATGGCAAAATGCATGCAACCGGTATGCTACTCCAAGCAGCAGCCGGAACAAAAATACACGCCATTTTCCCTGGCAAGGTTATTTTTGCCGACTGGCTGCATGGCTTTGGACTATTAATCATTGTACAACATGGAAAACACTATATAACCTTATACGGCCGCAACCAAAGTTTATATGTGAAAAGAGGAGATGCTATTAATGCCGGCCAAGTAATCGCCACCGTTGGCAATAGCGGCGGCTTCCAAAACAGCGCATTATATTTCGAAATTCGTCATAATACAGACCCAATCAATCCTACCAACTGGCTGCAAAGAGCTTGATTTTTATTGTGGCTACATTACTCAACAAAGTTTCCTTCTGCCTCTATTTTTTTTGACATCAACCAAAAACTTTTTTATCTCCCGATCAAAATCAGACTCATAAAGTTTATCTTGAATAGGGCGATATTTTTCAAATTCACTCTCGGTGAAAGATTTTGCTAACTCTGCCGTTATATTGCCAGCATTTTGCAAAACCTCTTTCTCATTAAATTGTAAAAATGCATTTAGCTTTTTAGACCAATCTCGCATCGTCATCGGTATGCCCTTTTCTGCCTGATCTTCAGCATAATCCAAGTACATTGTAACAATACGATTTAAGCCAGCAATTTCTTTCTTATTTAGATAATTTTTAGCTACAGAAACATCTGATTTAAAAATTTTTCCCTTTGGAGCATTCTTCCATGTAGTAAGCCCCATATAATCTTTCTTATGATCTGCTCTTTTCACAAGCAACTCAGCAGCAGTATGACCATGAACAGCATAATGCAATTTATTCTGCACTGTTGTAAAAAAATCTTTAGTAATAGGCGATTTAAGATCATAGTCCATAGCCGTGGTATAAATATCTGTAATTTTTTGATAAAAATTACGTTCACTTTCACGAATATCTCGAATCTCAAGAATTAAATCATCAAAGTATTTTTTACTCAAATAAGCGCCATTTTTTAATCGCTCACTGTCCAACACATAACCCTTAAGCGCATAATCTTTAAGAACTTTTGTTGCCCAACGCCTAAAATCAGTAGCTTGTACAGAATTTACACGATACCCAATGGCAATAATGGCTTCCAGACTATAATGCTTCGTATTGTACTGCTTTCCATCAGCGGCAGTTATTAGGAAATTCCTAATAACTGCTTTTTCCTCTAACTCTCGGGAAGAAAAAATG
Organism: Gammaproteobacteria bacterium; assembly: GCA_050123335.1. Taxonomy (GTDB): domain Bacteria; phylum Pseudomonadota; class Gammaproteobacteria; order UBA12402; family UBA12402; genus JASFHF01. The sequence goes on along the minus strand of JASFHH010000007.1, from coordinate 32,447 downwards.
TTCTTAAGATGTTCATTAATTGTCGGAATTCTCACATCAAAAAGCTGAGCGATAAGCTTTTGGTTAAGCCAAACATTTTCGTCTTGCACTCGCACCTCAATACCTTGCTCATTTGCCTGTGAAGTAAAAATTAAAAATTCTGCCGTGCTATTACGAATTGTTAAAGTTTTAAAAATATTTTCCTCTGTATTCTTTTTAGATTTCATCTCAAAACTTCTCCAATAAAAATAATTAATAAGCTGAAAACTAGCATTTTAATGCTTGCACCAAAAATTACAATACAAAGTCATTACATTTGCGCACCAACAGATCCAGTTAATCCTGCCAAGTGGCTGCAAAGCATATAAAAACTGCTTGGTTATTATGTGAAGAATTGGCGTCAAGTCTAGACTTGAGCCTTGAAGTCTAGTACGATAATAGATATTAATCTTAAATTTAAACTTAATTTACGCAAAGTCTCAAGTCTAGACTTGACACCAAGGATAGTTAATATGGAAATTAATATATGAAAACATTCTTAAAGCATTTCTTAACCAGCCTCATTATAACAATTTTACTATGCAGCAACCTCGCTTTTGCCACTCGGTCACCCAGAAAAACCTCTGTAACCGTCAAAGCTGCAGAAGTAAGACGATTGGGAACCGCAATCAATTACATTAAAAAACTATACGTTAATCCTACTACTGATCAACAATTGTTTTCTGGCGCGATTGCCGGAATGCTGAAAAACCTCGATCCACATTCTGCATATTTAGACACACCACACCTGCAAAGATTATTTGATCATGCCCGCGGAAATTTTGCCGGTATTGGAGTGGAAATAACCCAAGATAAAGGTTTAATTAAAGTTATTAGCCCAATTGATGATACTCCCGCACAAAAAGCTGGAATTAAAGCGGGCGATTATATTATTGCGGTCAATGACAAATCGTTAATTAATAAACCAATAGATGAAGCAATTAAATTAATGCGTGGCAAAAAAGGCACCAAAGTCACTTTAACTGTGGTTAACAAACAAGACAAAAAACCCCGCAAACTTACCATCACTCGCGCAATCATAAAAATTGAAAGTGTAAAAGGAAAAATCTTAGAACCTGGATATGCATATATTCGTATTAGTCAGTTTCAAGCAGCCACCAGCAAAAAATTAATTGCAAAAATTAAAGAACTACAAAAACAATCTAACAACAAATTATACGGCTTAATTTTAGATTTAAGAAATAATCCAGGCGGTTTATTAGGTTCAGCTGCTAAAGTAGCAGATGTGTTTCTTGACAGCAATACACTTGGAACAAACAAACGCATTGTTTATACCAAAGGCCGTACCGTCCAATCACATAAACAAATGCTCGCCACCAAAGGAGATTATTTAAAAGATGCTAGATTAATCGTACTAATTAATCGCGGTTCAGCTTCCGGATCTGAAATTGTTGCCGGGGCATTACAAGATCACAAACGCGCTATTATTATGGGAGAACGCAGTTTCGGCAAAGGCTCGGTACAAACTATCTTCCCGATCGACAAAAAAACTGGTATCAAATTAACTACATCTTTATATTACACTCCTAAAGGGCGAGAAATTCAGGCTAAAGGAATTGAACCAGACATTGCCGTACAAGATCTAAAATTTCAACCATCAGAAGAAGAAGCAATAATCTTTTGGAAAATCCGCGAAACCGATTTACCAAAATACATCAAAAATGGTTCGCACGACAAACAACAACCTGATTCACACAAACAACTACAACAACTAAGAATTAAAGACTACCAACTTTATGAAGCTTTAAGACTTCTACAAACCCTGCATTTACTCCAACAACCAGAAAAAGATGTATAAATAACAAAGCCTCAGAGTTTATTAGTAGACGCAGCCCGTATGTAGCGCAGCGAAATACGGACTACGCTAGCTATTAATGTGTTTTTAAATTTTTTGCTGTTGATAAGATTTTTGCCGTTGTTGCATCTCTTCAAGCGAATCTTTAAACAATTTAATATAATATTGTTTATATTGTTTCGGCGAAAAATTTTTGTCTTGCATTTTTTTCGAAAACACATCCGCAATTTGTGATGCGGTTGTAAAACCAAAAATTTTACACAATACTCCTCCATATGATGTACTAAAACTTTTGATAAAATTATCACCTCCATATAACTGTCCATTAATCTTAATGCTATCACAATTCATAAGGTTAATTGTTGCATTAAGAATACCAATATTCCTTTGCAAATCGCTATCTGAAATATTTTTAGAACCGTATGTATTTTTCTGCTTCTTCACCTTAGGCAGCGCGATAATTATTTTTTTGATCTGACTAATAATCTTTTTTTCATTATCAGTCGGTCCACAAAAGCCAAAAAATTTATAACAATAATTTCGCTTATTTCTTAGTTTATATTGTCTAAGCATCTCATACATATATTTTGCGATATATGATCTTAATTCTTCATATACAATTTCTGTCATAATTATTCTCCCATTTAACCCATGGGGTCAAGTCTTGAATTTTGGAATTTGATCAACAAACCATCAAATTCCAAAATTCAAGACTTGACCCCAAACAACCGCTTAATATGCCGCTCATAAAGATTAGTCGTCACTTCCCGACCAATTATATCTGAATACTTTTCTAATAAATCAGTAAATGTATCGCCATATTCAGCAGCAATTTTATAACCAACATGCAGTAATTGACGAAAATTTGGATTGTAATCAGGACAATCTGGTATATGACGCAAAGTGTTTGCAAATTTTTGACTATTCCAATTTTGCACCACCGATGGATCAGGCAATTTACTAGAATCAATATCAATCACTTCTGCATAAGGCGCGCAAAGCTCTTCCTTGCGCTGATACGCTTTTGCATAAATATCTTTAGCCAATTGCAATGCTTCATTTCCAGCCAGCGCCAAACCAATCAGCTCTTCCAACCAGGTAGTACCAGCAGTTTTAACATGAATTCCGGCATCATGTTGTTTAATTAATTTATTTATAATCGGATAAATAGAAAACTTATCACTACCGGAATGAATGCTAAGCTTTAAATTATCCGGCAAACCAAATTCGCGAATCGCAAAATCAATCACCGCTAAATCATCAGCAAATTCCCGCTCAAATTTTTTCAAATCACCAACATAATCCACACCTTTATTAAACCTACCACTAAAACGCGGCGCAATGGTCTGGACAGGAATCTCAAAATAAGCAATTGCACTCAAAATAAAAAAAAGCTCTAATGGACTTTGCGGGGATGCAACCTCATCCATCGAAACTTCTGTAACAAAATTATTTGAACCTTTTTCTTTTACAATTAATTGATAAATTTTTTGTGCCTCACAAATTGCCGCTAAAAATTTATTTGCAACCTCAGTTAAAACCTTTGATGTTACTTGAAACGGTGAGGCTATTCCTGGAATCATTAAAGAACCAATGTATTTTTGATTAAATTCGACAAACGCATTGATCAATTCATCAGAAGCTTTAACCCCTATTTTATCAGCAACGTCCAAAGTAAAAAAATTAGCGCTCGCAATAAATTCAGATACCGTTTTTAAATTAACATGATCAGCATCAACATAATAATCATCTTGCCATTGCAATTTAGCTACAGCGTTATCCGCTTCCTGCTTAGCTGCAGAAGGTTTTGAACCAATAATATGATGCTCACGATACGACTTATTCCACACCGGAATGATATCTATCCCATCCTGTTTAGCATCAATTAATGCTCGTAATTGCGCAGCACCTTCGTGACTAAATCTATCGCCAATCCCAAACGAATATTTTGCCAACCGCATAATTTAAGTTCTCCTGCGTCCCAAATAGCGTAACTTCACACCATCTTTTAAATTCATTTCTAACTCTTCGAGTGGAATATCTTTAGTTTCTGGAACATACAGTGCAAGTATAATCATACCAACCAAACAGATCACCCCAAAGATCCAAAAAGTATATGAAGCGCCCAACACAACAATCGCGCTTAAAACATAACGAGTTAACACTGCGTTACCAAACCAGTTAGTCACTGTAGTAGTCGCAATTCCAACATCCCTAAACTCTAATGGAAATATTTCTGCGCACATTGTCCATACGATTGGACCTAATGAAATCGAATAACCAGCCTGAAAAGTCAATGAGGATATAAAAATCACCTGATGAACTAAAACAGTTTGATAACCAAGCTGTAAATAATAAAATGCCGTACCCAAAAACAAAGTTGATAACACTGAGACAATCAAGCCAAAATATAAAATTGGCTTTCTACCAAGTTTATCAATTAACAAAATTGCAACTACCGTCGCAGCTACTTTTATGCCGCCCATAATAATCGTTGCTATGTAAGGATCATGAATTTGCGCTAACTTAAAAATATATGTGGAATAATAACCGATGGCATTTACTCCGCAAAATTGCTGCAGCAACTGAAGAAAAATACCAACTAAAACAATCTTGATAAAAAACTTATTTGATAAACATTTAAAAATGCGCCCGCGTTCGCAAATACTTTTATAATGTAATGAATCATGAATTTCAGAAAACTCAAAATTAATTTCTTCCTCAGTAGATCTGATTTTCCGTAAAACTTTTTTAGCTAAGCTTTCATTTCCTTTAAGCACAAGCCAACGCGGACTTTTTGGCAGAAAAAGCGCTGAAATTAACATTAAAACCGCCGGAACAAAAATTACCGCAAACATCAACCGCCAGGAATGCAAAGGCTCCAATAGTGCATTAGTAGTAAAAACTATAAACATTCCACTTACAATCATCAATTGATAAAGTGAAATTAAAGCTCCGCGAATTTTTGGCGGCGACATTTCACTCAAATACATTGGAGCAACAAAAGAAGAAAGACCAACACCTAATCCAAGACCAAACCTGGCTAACAACAATATTACATACGTTGGTGCAGTAACTGCAACAATTATAAAAATAATAAAAATAAGAGCCGAAATAATTAAAGCATTTTTTCTGCCAATCCATCTGGTAATAAATCCGCTAAACAGCGCACCAATCAAAGCCCCAATACTAAGAATACTGGTGATAATTTCTGCCTGCTCTAAACTTATATGCAAATCCTGTTGAATTAAACTGATACTGCCATTCACTACGCCGATATCTATACCAAATAAAAGCCCAGCTAATGAAGCAACCACAGCAATCCAAATTACTATACCTGTTACTTTTGTTTCTACTGTCATAACACTATCCTTTAAACTCCAGAATAAGCAGAAAAGCCACCATCTACAGGAATAATTGTGCCAGTTACAAAACTAGAACTATCGTTATCTGCAAGCCACAATAGCGCTCCAATTAATTCTTGCGGATCACCCAAACGACCCATTGGAGTTTGACTAAGAATTTTTTTAGCACGCGCAGTAAAATTGCCATCTGGTGTTTGCAATAAAGATTGATTCTGCGCAGTCAAAAAAAATCCGGGCGCAATTGCATTTACTCTGATATTCATCTTTGCCATGTGCACTGCAAGCCATTGGGTAAAGTTACTCACTGCAGCTTTTGCAGCGCTATAAGCAGGAATTTTAGTTAATGGAGTAAAAGCATTCATCGATGAAATATTAATGATGTTACCCATGGTTTTTTCCACCATATCTTTTGCAAACACCTGGGTAGGAAGAAGCGTACCCAGAAAATTTAGATCAAACACAAATTTTATTCCCACAGGATCAAGATCAAAAAAAGTTGTTAATTCTTTATTGGCAAGATCTTCTGGAACTAGTTGCTCATTACTAGTTGTTCCTTTTGGATGATTCCCACCAGCTCCATTAATTAAAAGATCACATGAACCTAATTGTTGATTAACAATTTTTTTAGCTTGCTGAAGATTAGCCAAATCTAAAACATTAGCTTTAACTCCAATTGCTTGACCACCTTCGTTAGCAATCGCTGCAGCAACTTTATCAGCAGCCTCTTGGTTAAGATCCAGCACTGCAACTTTTGCGCCATTTTTTGCTAATGCTTTAGCAAAAGCGCTGCATAATACTCCGCCGCCACCGGTAACTACTGCAACTTTGTCAATCAAATTTACTTGCATTTATATCTCCTCATCAGTCATCCCGCGGCTTGACCGCGGGATCCATGTCAGCTCATCTTCTCAAGCGTTTCCCAAATTCCATTCAAATAAACTGCCCCCAAAGCCCGATCATAAAGACCATAACCAGGCTTGCCGGTTTCACCCCAAATCATTCGTCCATGATCTGGACGCATATAACCGGTAAATCCAGCGTCGTAATAAGCTTTTAAAATAGCTACCATATCTAAAGAACCATCAGTGCTGCGATGCGCAGTTTCGGTAAAACAACCAGGCGCTGTAATTTTAATATTTCGCATATGCGCAAAATGAATGCGGCTTTTCCCCGCAAATTCCTTAACTAATGCAACAATATCATTAGTTGAAGCAACACCTAAAGAACCACTGCAAAGCGTTAAACCATTTGCCGGAGTATCAATAATTTTAATTAAACGCTCAAGTGCCGCACGATCAGTTATAATCCGCGGCAAACCAAAAATCGGCCACGGCGGATCATCAGGATGAATTGCCATTTTAACGCCACATTTTTCCGCAATCGGAATAATTGCTTTTAAAAAATATTCCAAATTAGACCAAAGTTTTTCACTATCAACTTCACGATATTGTTGTAAAATTGTTTGTAAACTCTTTTTACTATAACTGGTATCCCAACCCGGCAAGTCTAATTCGCCTGTAGCTGGATCCATTTTTGCAACTAAATTTTTATCATATGCTAAAGCGTTTGAACCATCTGACATTGGATTAGCTAAACTCGAACGCGTCCAATCAAAAACCGGCATAAAGTTATAACAAATAACTTTAATTCCAGCTTGAGCAAGATTTTTTATGTTCTGCTGGTAATTTTCGATATATTTATCTCGGGTGGTCAAACCGAGCTTAATATCTTCATGCACTGGAACGCTTTCGACCACTTCAAATTCTAAATCATGCTGATTAATTTCTGTAACTAATTTTTGAATTTTTGCAGCCGGCCAAACTTCTCCTACCGGCACATCATAAATTGCCGAAACTACTCCGCTCATTCCAGGAATTTGTCGAATTTGTTCAAGTGTAATTTTATCGGTTTCACCAAACCATCGAAATGTCATTTTCATTCGCCACATCCCTCACTTAAAACCAAAATAATTTTTTGCATTGTTATAACAAATATCCTGAACCATCTTTCCAAGCACATCTAAATCATTAGGCATTTCACCTTTCGCAATCCAATTACCAAACAAATTACAAAGGATTCTGCGGAAATATTCATGACGCGGATAAGATAAAAAACTACGTGAATCAGTCAGCATGCCAACAAATCTGGAAAGCAAGCCTAAATTTGCTAAAGCAGTTAATTGTTTTTCCATACCATCTTTCTGATCGTTGAACCACCAACCGGAACCAAACTGCATTTTTCCTGGGATAATACCATCCTGAAAACATCCAGCAATAGTTGCCAACATTTCGTTATCGCGCGGATTTAAACAATAAAGAATAGTTTTCGGTAACTGATTAGTAATGTCAAGTGCATCTAATAATTTTGCTAACTTTGGACCATAATTGTAATCCGCAATTGCATCATAACCAGTATCAGGTCCAAGCACACGCCACATGCGCGTATTAATATTACGTAGCGCTCCGATATGAATTTGCATTACCCAGTTATAATGGTGATATTGCCGACCTAAAAAAATCAATAATTTAGTTTTATACATTGCAATTTCTGTTTCAGTTAACTGCTTTTTTGCTAAAGCTTTATTAAAAATATTATTAACTTCTGCATCAGTTCCTTCACAATAATAAACCGAATCTAAAGCATGATCGGAAATACAGCAACCATTAGTATTAAAAAATTCAATCCGCTTTGTTAATGCGGCAGTTAAATCCTCAAAAGAAGTTATTTCAAGACTTGTAATTATTTCTAATTGATTTAACCATTTTTCAAAATCAGGTGAGTTAACATTTAAAGCTTTATCGGGGCGAAAAGTTGGTAAAACTTTAACTTTAAACTGCGATTGTTTTTTAAGACTTTGATGATATTCTAAAGAATCAATTGGATCATCCGTAGTACACAATGTTTCAACATTGGAATTAACAATTAATTTTTGCGTTGTTAATTTTTGATTTTGCAAAATTTGATTGCATTGATTCCAAATTTTTTCAGCAGAATCACGATTTAATAATTCATCCACCCCAAAATAACGTTTTAATTCAAGATGCGTCCAATGATATAATGGATTACCAATACAACGCTCAACCGTTTCCGCCCAGCGTAAAAATTTTTCGTAAGAATTTGCATTACCTGTTATATATTTTTCTGCAATTCCATTAGCACGCATCGCCCGCCATTTATAATGATCACCATGCAGCCATAACTCAGTAATATTTTTATACTGATGATTTACAGCAATCTCTTGTGGATTGATATGACAATGATAATCAAGAATTGGCAGCTCTTCGGCACAATCATGATATAATTTTTTTGCCACGTCATTAGATAGCAAAAAATCATTACTAATAAAAGTCATTTCTTCCTCATTTTCGTTGATATTTATTAGCTACTCAGAGGGACGGAGCTTTACATAATTACAAAGCAACAAACATGGCTTTGTAATTATGTAATAGCTCGCGTCCCGTTTAATTTATCTTTGTACTCGGCCTGAAACATCACCAGCTAATAATGCTTCTACTTCCTCTTTCGAAACTAAATTACAATCTCCTGGAATAGTATGTTTTAAAGCTGAAGCCGCTACAGCGAATTCCACCGCTTCTTTATAGTTTTTTTTGGTTAACAATCCGTAAATCAAACCTCCAGCAAAACTATCGCCCGCACCAACTCTATCGACAATTCTAATATCATAATGATGCGAATGATAAAACTCATTACCGTCATAAATTAACGCCGACCAACCATTATCAGAAGCCGAATAAGATTCACGTAATGAAGTTGCTATATATTTAAATTTAAATTTCTGCTGCACTTTTTGAAAAACATCCTGATAACCAGATAAATCAAGTTTGCCGGCTGTAACATCGGTTTTAGCAATTTTATAACCCAAAGTTTTTTCAATATCTTCTTCGTTACCAATACAAACATCCACATATTGCATTAATTTTGTCATTACTTGTTGTGCTTGTTCCGGTGTCCAAAGTTTTTTACGGTAATTTAAGTCCATTGATACCATTAAATTATTTTTTTTCGCAGCAATCAATATTTGTTCAGTTAACTCCGCTGCTTTAGAACTAAGAGCTGGCGTTATGCCAGTACAATGCAGCCAATCACGGCCAGCTAAAATCTGATTAAAATCAAAATCATTATCAGAAGCTTCGGCAATTGCAGAATGCGCACGATCATAAATCACTTTAGACGGCCGCATCGCAACGCCTGTTTCCAAATAATAAATACCAATACGTTCACCACCTCGCACAATGCAATTAGTATCCACTCCAAATTGCCGCAAATGATTTACTGCAGCTTGACCAATTTCGTGCGCTGGAAGTTTGGTAATAAAAGCAGATTGCAAACCATAATTAGCCAAAGAAATTGCGACATTTGCTTCACCACCACCATAATTTACTGCAAAATTTTTCGCTTGCACAAAACGCGAATTGCCAGGCGTTGCAAGCCGCAGCATAATTTCACCGAAAGTTGCTACTTTTACCATATTAAAGCTCCTGTACTTTTTGCATAAATGCACATGCCATATCGGTGATCGATTGATAATCACCAGTTTTTGCACCAGCAGTTAATTTGCCACCAATCCCAACCGCTCCACAACCAGCTTGTAACCATTCGGTAAAGTTATCCACATTAATCCCTCCCGTAGCAACAAACGTCATCGGCGGCAATAAATTTTTAATTGCTTTTAAAAAACCTGTAGTGAGAATGTTGGCTGGAAAAAGTTTTATAGCACTGGCGCCAGCAGTATGTGCAGTAAGAATTTCAGTGACCGTCATACAACCTGGAATATAAGGTATTTGGTGCTGATTACAAAGTTTACAGGTTGCTTCATCAAAACCAGGACTCACAATATACTTAGCACCGGCATGAATTGCCTCCAACGCCGTCTTATCATCAAGAACCGTTCCAGCACCTAACAAAAACTCCTCATCTCCAAAGCTTTTCGCCAAAGCATCCAAAACCGCTGTTGCATCAGGTGTTGTATAGGTGATTTCAATGGCTTTGATACCGCCCTGGCTACAAGCTGCAGCTATTTGCTTTGCCTGCTGCTTATCATCCGCTCGAATTACTGCAATAACTTTTGCTTTAGCTAACTTCGTTATGATATTCATGACTCACCCCTTAATATTTGATTATACTTGAATCTATAGCATTTTGATATATATACCCATCACGCCTCAAGATGCGATTTTCTAACTTCTGCTTTTATCCCATGAGAAGACATTTTAAACGCGCAATATTCCCGATATTACTTGTTTAAAATGTCTTCTCATGGTACAAAATCATTTGTTATAAATTTCGCATCTTGAGGTGTAATGGGTATAGTTAAACCATCATGGCTACTCAAAAAACCACCACAGTTCCGCATCTAACCACTGCTCTGTGTGGTCCGCTGGAACTGCTGGAAAAACATATTTTAGCGCAACAAGTTAAAATCGAAACTTGGTTTCGTGATAAATGGCAGCAATATCAACCGCCAATTTATGGTTCAGTTGATTTGCGCAATGCTGGATTTAAATTAGCGCCGGTTGATATGAATTTGTTTCCTGCGGGATTTAACAATTTGAATCGTGATTTTATTCCACTTTGTATTCAGGCGGTACAAGATACAATTGAACAATGCCAAACCGGCAGCAAACGCATTTTATTAATCCCCGAAAGTCATACACGCAATTTATTTTATTTAGAAAGCTTACGCACTTTGCAAGAAATAATTACCAAAGCCGGATTCGAAGTACGCATCGGTTCATTAATCGAAAATCTAACCACGCAAACCATAAAATTACCTTCCGGACGTTCTATAGATTTAGCACCAATTCAGCGTAAAAATAATCGCATCATGATTAATGATTTTAATCCTTGTTTTATTTGGGCAAACAACGATTTTTCTGCTGGTATCCCGGAAATTTTACAAAATCTTGAACAAGAAATTCGCCCACCTTTGACTTTATCTTGGAATAATCGTTATAAGTCAGTGCATTTTAATTTTTACCAAAAAATTTCTAAAGAATTCGCTGATTTAATTAACATTGATCCATGGCTAATTAATCCTTTATTTACTCAGTGTGATCAAATCAATTTTTTAAAAAGCGAAGGATTACAATGTATCACAACCAATACCGCAAACTTATTCGCGAAAATTCAACAAAAATACGATCAATACAAAATTACTCAAAAACCATTTATTATCATCAAGGCTGATGCCGGCACTTATGGTATGGGCGTCATGACCATCAGTGATCCGCAAGAATTATCGCAGCTGAACCGCAAGCAACGTACAACTATGTCTAAAATCAAAGGCGGTAAACCAATTGATCGCGTAATTTTACAGGAAGGTGTTTACACATTTGAAACTATCGGCAAAGCAGTAGCTGAACCTGTAGTATATATGATTGGACATCATGTAGTTGGCGGATTTTACCGCGTCCACCAAAAACGAGGCTCAACAGAAAACTTAAATGCTCCTGGCATGCATTTCAAGCCGTTGGCGTTTGCGCAATGCTGTAATGATCCAGACCTACATGCTAAACCTGATGCATCAAATAATCGCTTTTATGCTTATGGAGTAATTGCCCGCTTGAGCTTATTAGCCGCAGCATTGGAGTTGGCTAAAAATTGTAAGAAATAGCTTAGATGTTTTGCTGTTTGATAAATTCCTTGATTCTTGTGATATTAGCATTTGCCTGATCAGCTTTGAAATACATTTCAATAAATGTAACTTTTGAAACCTCTTTATAATGTGCATAGACAATTCTAATTCCGCTCTTAGCACCCCTACCTTTTAAAGCTTTACAAGCAAATTTGCGTAATTTGTAAATTTGGTAAAAGTCGTTCGCATATCCAGGCATCTGAACAACACTTTGATTATCAATATTATTTAAATGAAACAATTCTATTACATATTTTTTTGCAACATCCAAATCTGTTGCAAGCGATTTAAATTTTTTATTTAATCTTTTAAAATCTTTTTTAAATCCGTTGGTTTCACTATATTTAATCATTATTATATACCCATTACACCTCAAGATGCGATTTTCTAACTTTTGCTTTTGCACTGTAAGAAGACATTTTAAGCGCGCAATATTCCCGATATTACTTGCTTAAAATGTCTTCTTACAGCACAAAATCATTTGTTATAAATCTCGCATCTTGAGGTACAATGGGTATAATCCCGCACGGAAGTGTCAGCAGTGCGATAAAAAACCGCTTCATAATCTAACTGTTCTCCAAATTGCGCGCCGATCCACGGAACATCGTTGTGTGAAAAATTAGAAAGTGTTGCCGCATTAAGATTTGATAATCTCTGCAACTCCCAATCAATATGTTCCTTTTCCTGACCATTTAAAATACTAAGATCTGGTTCTATTTTCGGATTAATTAAATATTTAGTTTGTTCGTGTTTATAATATTTACTTTTGATACGCTCAATTTGATTATCATCAATCATTTGTTGAATGATTTTGTCGAACACAATCGGAGTCGGACCAAAATGATTTTTAATAAAAATTAACCCCATTAGCTGCTCTTCATATTTTTCATAATAATCAAAATCTATAAAATAAAGTAATTTATATATTGCAGTCATACCAATATTTGGTTTGCCGCCCACTTTTTTTAAAATATAAAGTAACACTTGTTTAAACTTATCAAGTTTTTGTTGCGGTATGTTGATTCTAATTTCATTTTTTGCTTTCTTTGCTGTAGTTTTATCTTTAGTTATTTTAATAGATATATCAGGTATATTCTCAGCTAAAAAATCTTCTAAACTCAGCCCAAAAATCTCAGCTAATTTTTCCGCCTCGGGCACAGTTAAATCACGTTCACCACATTCTAACTGCATATAAGTAGGACGAGACATTCCTAATTGTTCTGCAAGATACGCCTTGGTTAATTGAAATTTTTTGCGTAATTGCTCAATAAATTTTGCACGCATACGATCACCTCCTGCCATTATCAATAAAATAGGACATGTAAAAATGATTGTCAAGGAAAATGTAAAATTATTTTACTTAATATTAGCTTATCATCGCCTGCCTAAGCTTATTAGCCGCAGCATTGGAATTGGCTAAAAATTATGCAAGCTCATGATTTTCCCTGCCTTCTGCTCATTAGTGCAATTTTAGAGCTTTTCGCAAACTTCAGAATTATAAAATTTCTATTATTAGCAATTTTCGTATAAACTTAAATTATAGATCATATTGATACGGTCTGTGCAAGGAAAATTACTATGAATTTAGCAGCAATATTTAATCATTATAAATTAATTATTTTTTTCCTATATGGTCTTGCTTTCTTTGTTATGGGTATCGCCATATTAATTCAAGCCAAGAAAGAAAGTACATTTAAAATAGGTTTATGCATAGGTTTTTTAGCTTGGTTTGGTATATTACATGGTTTCAATGAATGGTTTGATATGTTTTTAATACTTGGAAAAACATATTGGCCAAATGTTTTTTATTTTACCTTAAAAATTATTCGTGCTTTTTTAGCAACATTATCATTCTGTTTTCTTCTTATATTCGGCAGCGAAATTATAACAATAAATAGCAAAAAAATATGGTTACAGAAATTTATCAGGATGTTTTCTATATTTTCTATAATCTTGGTTTTATTAACAGGCGTATTCACAATATTTTCCAATCAATGGTTTTTATATGTAGATATTTTTGCACGTTATTTAATAGGTTTTCCAGGCGGGATTTTATCAGCCATTGGATTATTGATATACTGTAAAACTTCTGAAATTCAAGAATTACAATCCACAAAAATATGCGGATGGTTTCTTGGGGCTAGTGTTTTTTTGAGCGCTTATGCTGTGCTTGCCGGTATAATTGTTCCAAAAGCTCCATTTTTTCCAGCATATATCATCAATTATGTAACATTTGCCAAATTAACAATGGGCATACCAATTCAATTGTTTCGCATGGTATGTGCTATTTTTATATCTTATTATATTATAAAAATACTAGAAATATTTCATACGAAAACAAAAGAGCTGCTTGAAGTAAAAAAACTAAAAACCACTTTAATGCAAACTATTCGTGCTCTTTCACGTACCACGGCAAAACGTGATCCTTATACCTCAGATCATCAAAATAGAGTAGCACAATTATCTCCTGCGATAGCCAAAGAAATTGGAATGACAGAAAAGCAAATCGAAGGCATAAGACTAGGATCACTAATCCACGATATTGGTAAAATTTATGTCCCATTAGAATTTCTGAATCGTTCAGGCAAGTTATCTGAATTAGAAATTGCAACTATAAGAATGCATCCACAAATGGGGCATGAAATTACTAAAGATATAGACTTCCCATGGCCTGTTCATGACATAATTCTACAACATCATGAGCGACTTGACGGCTCTGGATATCCAAATGGTTTAAAAGATAAAGACATAACTATTGAAGCCAAAATTGTGGCTGTTGCTGATGTTGTTGAGGCCATGATGTCGCACCGTCCTTATAGACCTGCATTAGGTATGAATGCTGCTCTTGAGGAAATATCAAAAAACAAAGGTATTCTTTTTGACACAAATATAGTGGAAGCATGTTTAAGATTATTCCATAATAACAAATTCGCATTTAACAAAGAAAACAACCATTGGATTCAATAATTAACAAAAGTTAGAGTTTTTTTGCAAATTTGTACACGTATCCTGAACTACCACTATTGCACCCTTCAATCTATTAAACCCAGATTGGAGTTGGTTAAAAATTATGCAAGCTCATGATTTTTTTGCATTTTCTTCAATTAAAATTTGACAGTTGCACCAACAAACCGTACTCTTGTAGCATAGTGCGAAGCGGCTGCTTCGTGTTATTATTTAATTAAAAGGAGAATTTATTATGCGTACATTATTTGCCTGGGTGATGATAATACTTGCTTTAGTATTAGCGGTTTTAGGTATCGCCTTGCCACGCAACCATTTACCAACAATTATATTTATTACTAATTTCTTTGAATTTATGATTCCGGTATTAGCAGTTGCAGCGTTGATTAATTATTTATGGAAAAGCTGCTCTTGCTGTTGTAAAAAAGAACACGAATAATTTTTCATCCTAACGGTGCGTCTTTCTGACGCACCTCTTATCCTGGAACAAAACATCTTGTTTGATTTTGGTTGTTGTTTTCTCTTTTGCATCAACAGCATGCATAATATAAAAACAACATTTATAAAACAACCGACTTGAAATAAGTGATTCTTGTATTGGACAAAATAATTTTTTCTTTTTTAAGTATTCGAGTTGCAGCTCATTAATTAAACCAAGAGCAAAATATTTTTGTATGGCAGCCATTGATACAAATTTTGTGGTAGAATCAACATAGCAGCAAAGACTATTGTGCTCACCAAAAAAACTACCAACAGATCTGGCTGGTGATAATTTCTGTTCTATTTTATTCCAAGGCAGATTTATGGCATTTTTTGGCAGTTCTTTAAACTTAGCTTTATCAATTTTAGATAATTTATACTTAAATTGTTGCAAATGAGACAATTCATTTTTTTTAAATGTTTTAGGAAACATTACGATAATATTATTTTTTAATTTAAATTTTTTCGGAACCTCCGAATGGTTTTCTAATTGCCCGCAAGACTCACATAATAAATCTGCACTACAAAAATCAAAATTTTTATCTACAGCATGGCTATTTGTGTAAATATAGTATGATTCTCCATTTGATTTTAGTTTAAAGACACCAACAACAATTCCCCAATGCGCGCTTTCTCCACCATGTTTCACAGGTTGGCCGTCATTAAAGTCATACGGAATAGCAACTGGCAAACCAACAGTTAAAATTTGATTAATTAAAAATTGCAATTCATCTTTATCGTTCGCGTGGTATGCCATACACTCATAACCTATTTGGCTAACAATAAGCGCAAATTGATCGGGATTAAACAATCCCCATTTACTTGAATTCACAAAATCCTCATTAATTCTCAAAGTCATTCCTATTTCCATCAAGCTAGCACAATGGCCTATCACATCAGATGGCTGCGCTGGAAAAAAATGATGTTTATATCCCCAGAAAATAAAAATAGACTGAAGACGATCAATCACCCAATAACCACAATTACAACTAATTTGATTTCCATAAAAAGCTGGTAGTTTTTCTAAAACCATCTTGCTTTCTATCAGTTGACTGAAGTTTTGCGCATTCTTACAAAACAGCTCTGATTTTATTTGCTCGTCGATCAGTTCATTTATGTAATCACTATCAACTGAACATAGTTGTGGTAAATCAGCAAAAATTTCATCCAGGTGTTGTATGATACATACTTGAATTCTTTGCCTAAGTTTCGGGAAACTTTCTACAAAATATTTTATCCAAAATATATCTATACAAAATTTGTTTAGATTTTTAGCAATCAAATCACTGACTTCAGATTTCAGATCTGGGAAAATATCAACAATCACACTAACGCTTGTTGCATCTTTAATAAATTTAGCTAAATTTGGTTTTATATGATTTTGGATTCTGAATTCAAGCTTCGGGAAATTTTCTACAAAATATCTTATCCAAAAAATATCCTTACAAAATTTATTTAGATTTTTAGCAATTAAATTGCCTACTGCATATTTTATATCTGGAAAAAATTTAATAGCATTATAAGCATTTTCTGCACAAACAACAAGTCTAGTTAAGTTTTGTTTAATATGATTTTGAATCTTTAACTCAAGATTTGGAAATTCATCTATAAAAATTTGCCCCCAATATGGGCTCGTACAAAATTTATTTAGATCTTTAGCAATTAAATTGCCTACCGCAGATTTTAGACCAGAAAAAAGCTTAATAGCAATATTAGCATCTTTTGCACAAGCAATAAATCTAGTTAAATTTGGTTTTATATGATTTTGGATTATGGGTTTGAGTTTCGAAAAAATTTCTACAAAATTTTTTATCCAAAACATATTCATACAAAATTGGTTTAGATTTCCAACAATTAAATCGCTAACTTCAGGCTTTAATTCTGGAAAACAATCAATAACCTCAACAACCTTTACTCCGTTCGTAATAAATTTGCCTAAGTTTTTTTGCAAACAGTTTTTGATTTTCGATTCGCTATCAGGATACCATA
This sequence comes from Gammaproteobacteria bacterium, assembly GCA_050123335.1. Classification (GTDB taxonomy): domain Bacteria; phylum Pseudomonadota; class Gammaproteobacteria; order UBA12402; family UBA12402; genus JASFHF01. The sequence continues at coordinate 15,160 of JASFHH010000007.1, read as the reverse complement.
TTAAAAACCATCTAATGCCATATGTTTTTATTTCATTAAAGCTAAAAGACATTATATTTTTCTATATTATTTTACATATTTTCAATGACAATAACCTTAGTTTAGACGACTAATCTTAAGGTTTTCTTAAATACCAAAAAAATATAACTTTTTATTTTTAAAACAAAACTATTTGCACTGTTTAGGCCAAAAACTACAAGCCAAACGCTTTAATGATGATGCCAACACTACAAATCACTGCACCAGCAGTGGCTTGACCGTATCTTTCGAGAAACTTAATTTTGATGAGATGCGTACCATAAACCGACATTAAAACCACACTGATCATCGTGATAATAGTAGCCATACCAAATAATAACGCAATGATAAATACCGCAAAATACATCTCCTTAACCGCCGGATACACGATTAACGGAATCAACTGTTCACACGGACCCAACACAAATAGGATAAATAAAATCCACGGCGTCAATTCTTTCCAGCTTTTTTTGTGATGATGTTTATGACCAATCAAATGAAAATGTTGATGGCGTTTATTTTTAAACGCAACCCGCAACCCCCACAAAAAATACGCCAAACCAAAACCAATTAATAACCACGCTGCAATGCTATTACGAAAATCAGCAATGAATGAAATTCTACTCAAGGTATAACCAAGCGCAACACCAACTAAACCTAAGATTACTGCAGAAACTACATGACCAATACCACATAACAAAGTAATTATTGCAGTTTTTAGCATCGACCACTGACGCGCTTTAGATAACGCAATAAACGGTACATAATGATCCGGGCCGGTCAATGTATGAATAGCGCCGATTGGTAATGCTGATAAAATTAAAATTGTGATTGCGTGGTTCATAAAATACTCCTGCACAACTTAACAATTTCCAACAAACTAGCTTTAACAGGTTCAGTCACCCCTTCCCCAAATGAAATATCCTGCGGCTGTACTCCAATAATTTTTATTTCCGTATTGCAACCCAATTTTTCTAACAATCCAATAACTTCTGCTAACCCAAAACCATGAGTTGAAAGTGCATCATGTTTAATTTTTATTCTTGCTTCTTCCGCATCAAATGATTTAACTGTTCCTGGCGTTAGCTGCATATCAACTGCATCAATAATAATCGCTTGCTGATATTGCTTTATAGTATCGATTAAACTTAAACCATCGATTCCGCCATCAATCAAGTCAACATTGGGCAAATTTTCTTGCCGCAATAATTCAATTGCTTCGATACCAACACCATCATCGCGGCGCCATGTATTCCCTACTCCAAGAATAAGAGTTTTATTGGTCACCGTTTACAAATTCCACATCAAGAATATGCGTCGAACATGAAATACATGGGTCATATGCTCGCACCATCATTTCCAACAACAAAGTGATTTCTTCTTGCGATTTATCCAAAACCGTTGGAAGCAATGCCCTGAAATCATTTTCAATGTTATTTAAGTTTTGTCCGGTTGGAATAATGCAGTTAGCTTTTTGCATATAACCTTTATCATCATAAGTATATTCGTGATATAAAATACCACGCGGAACTTCGACCGCACCAACTCCAGTGCCAGCTTTAACTGAGAATGATCGATCCTCTAGTTTGCGCTGCATATTAAGTAATTCTTCCGCTGCTTTAATTCCATCATCAGCAATATGGAATAATTCTACAAATTGCGCTACCGTAATCATATATGAATTATAACAAGGAGCTTTTAAACCTAAATCAGCAGCCGCTTGTTTAGCATCATTTGATAACCACTCATGACTGTTATTGAAACGAGCTAACGCTCCAACCATAAATGAATCACGATGATGTTTGGTACGTTTTGCGGTTGAATGATCGACTAAATATTCATTAGTCATCTCTAAATAATTTTTATAAGATGTTTCACCAGTATCGCTAGAATAAATATTTCCCCATATAAGAGCATAATCTCCTGGTTTATATAATGAAACATATTCAGTCTCACGCTCAAAGGCAGGAACTTTTAAAGTTTGTAAGGTTTTGATATCTTCTTTCAGCTGTTTCTTAGCTTTTTTCAAACTATCAATGATTTCTTCTAAAATTGCATCGGTTGGAATTTTAGTCATTGCTTTAACATTAGTCGCCATGGAATGAATTAACCGACCTGCGATTAAATTACCAACGTGATGACCAAGTTTTTTCAATTGTAATGCTCTAACAACAACATCTTTGTGCGTATTAACTAATGGCAATACTGATTTTGCGCCAACAAAATCTGGCACTGCAAGAAAATAAACATGCAGCACATGGCTCTCGAAATATTCTCCAACATTCAGTAAACGGCGTAAACATTTTTCTTGTTCAGAAATTTGAATGCCAAACGCATCTTCTGATGCCGCAAGTGATGCTAATTGATGACCCGCAGAGCAAATACCACAAATTCTACTGGTGATTAATGCAGCTTCATCATAATGACGACCTTTTAACATTGCCTCAAAAAAACGCGGAGCTTCCACAATTTCAAGTTTACATTCTTTTAATTCGCCATTTTGCACATCAACTTTAATATTACCATGACCTTCAACCCGCGTAATATGGTGCACATTGACATTTACATTTTTATTTGTCATTAGGAAATACCTCCTTATTTCTTTCGAGGAATAATTTAAATTTATCTTTCATTTGCTCAACAGTAAGATTGTATTTTTGCATAATATCTTGTTGTGAATTTAAGTTTGGCTCAGGAATGATTCCACGACAACCAAAACAATATCCGCCATTACTTGGACAACGCGCATTGCATCCAGCACGAATCACCGGACCTAAACATTGAATACCTTTTTCATATACACAAACATTTTCATTTTTCTTACATTCAACACAAACCGGATGAGTTGGAATCGCAGGATCTTTACCTAAAACTAAATTCTTAACCACACGCACAAATTCACCAGTATCAATCGGACAACCTGGAATGAATGCATCAACTTTAACAATTTCAGTAACAGCACGCGCAGTAGCAGTTTCATATTTAGTTGGATCATCAGGATAAACTGCTGTTTGATATTCTTCTTTTGTCTGAAAATTTTTCAACGCATTAATACCAGCTATCGTCGAACAAGACCCCAAAGTAATAAGAATTTTGGCAGTTTCACGAATTTTCTTCAATCTTGGAATATCACTATCACGCGTGATCGAACCTTCAACAATTGCAACATCATAACCAGCATCACCAGCTTTCTCACTGATGGCTTCACGAAATTCAACAATATCAATCACATTTAATAAATCCAATAATTGTTCCGGCGTTAAATCAAGCGCACACAACTGACAACCTTCGCAACATGAAAAATCAAAAAATGCAACTCTTGGTTTAGCCATTAAAACACCTCCTCATTATTTAGGACATCAGCATAATTAAATACCGGCCCTTCTTGACAAGTATATACGCCTCCAATTTGGCAATGACCGCACTTGCCAACACCGCATTTCATTCTGCGCTCAAGCGACATATAAATATTTTCATCAGGAACACTTATATCCTTCAACGTTTTGATTACGAACTTAAACATAATCGGCGGACCAACCATCGCAGCAATCGTATTAGCTGGATCACATTCTACTTTTGGAATAAGTGTAGTAATAACACCAACATTTCCTTTCCAATTTTCATCTGCATGATCAACTGTTTCTAATAATTCTACATTGCCGCCAATTTTGGAAATTTCCTCTAACTCATCAACATACAATCTTTCGCCTGGAGTTTTACAACCAAACAAAATAGAAATCTTTTTATATTTTTCTTTTTCTGGAATTACTTTGTTAATTAAAGAACGCAGCGGAGCATAACCAATTCCTCCAGCTATAATCATCAGATGTTTGCCTTGCATTCTCTCCTGAATCGTATCATCAAAGCCATGACCAAATGGGCCTCTAATATGAACAATATCATCAACTTTTAAGCTATGTAATTTGTTAGTCACATCACCAACCGCTCTAAGACATAATTCAAAAATATTATCATCACGTGGAGGCGAAGAAATAGAAATCGGCGCCTCACCAACCCCAAGCACTGATACTTGCACAAACTGCCCAGGAACATTTCCTAAACTTTTACCACTCAGTAATTCCAATTTAAAATACTTGTCTTGGGCAGTAAAATCCTTAAGCTCAACTATTTTTGCAGGCTCAGGCACATACAATTTTTCATTTGGTTTTTGTAAATCTAACTTTGTATTCATCAATTATTCTCCTTCACCAACAATTTTTTCTACGATTTTTTTTGGACTAATATCCGCAAGGCAAGCACGCACACATCGCCCACAACCAACACAAACCGATTGGTTATGTTTTTTCATTAAGAAATTAAATTTGCGGTCAAGCCGATGATGCAAGCGTTGTTTAGCCTCAGGTCTAAAACTTTCTCCTCCAGCTACAACTGCAAATGAACTTAACATACATGCATCCCAACGACGAATTCTTTCACCTTTTTTTAGACTTAATGCTAATTCATCAGCAACATCAAAACAATAACAAGTTGGACATACCATAATACAAGAACCACAACTTAGACATTTTTTACCTTCTTCCTCCCAAACTGCATGGTCTTTATTTTTCTCAAAAACTTCTGGTAATTTATCTAAATTTTCAAATGTTTCCGTTCCAGCAAAACCTTGTTTTTTTTCCTCATCGTATTTTGTTTTATCCTGCCCGTCAGTTTTTGCAATAGCCAAATATTTTTTACAGAATTTCTCGCCTTTATCAGTCATCGATTCAACTAAATAATCACTACCATATTCATACAGCATCACATCACATCCACCAGCTGCATAATTCGCCCTAACTTTGTAACAAAAAGCATTTTCATCACATATTTTTTTACAATCAATACCAACAATGACTGACTTTTCACGTTTTGCTAAATAATTAGGATCACCATTGCTTTCCGCAAATGCCTCATCCAAAACTTTTATTGCATTTAAATCACAGGGCCTTATTCCAAATAATAATAATGGTTCTGCGGATATTTTCGGATCCACTTTGCCATCGGCAGTATATTCCAAAAAAACCTCATCCTGTGGAAAGAAAAATTTCTTTGGAGAAAGTATTGTCGGCACATAATTCAACATCACTTCCCTACCATTAGATACATAATCATATTTCGGCTGACCGTTTTTTTTAGTTAAAGCAGCTACTTTATAATTAGCTACTGCTTTATCAATAGACTTCAACATATCAGCCTTTGACATTTTTAACAATTTACTCATTTTTTATTTCCTTTCATTACCGTTTTTTAGCTAAAATTCGCTGTTCCAACCAACCAATCCATTTATCTACACCAACATCCTGCTTACAAGACATTTCAATCACTTCAAGATTAGCATTAACTTGCTGTAAATCAGTATAAAAAGACTCCATATTAAAACCTGAATGCTCTAATAAGTCAATTTTATTTAAAACCGCAAGCTCTGCTTCTCTAAATAGCAATGGATACTTAATTACTTTATCATCACCCTCTGGCACACTAACCAAAGCCACTTTAACATCCTCACCAATATCAAACTCGGCAGGACACACTAAATTACCTACATTTTCGACTATAATTAAATCTAAATTATTTAAATCAAGCGACGTAAACGCCTTTTCAATGCTAACTGATTCTAAATGACAAGCACCGCTAGTATTGATCAAAGCAATCGGCACTTCAAACCGAGCGAGTCGAAGCATATCACGATCAGTCTCTACATCCCCTTCAATAATCGCAACTTTATACTTATCGCAAAGTTTAGGAACCGTTTTTTCCAGCAAAGTAGTTTTACCCGAACCCGGTGAACTAATTAAATTAAGCATAAGAATGCCTTTGTCACGCAATAAATCACGCAACTCTGCAGCTTTGCTGTCGTTAGCTTCTAGAACGTTTTGCATTATTTTTATTGGCATAATAAATTTCCGTCTTCAGGGGGCCGGGTCTTTACTTATTACAAAGCAACAAGCAAAGCACTTGTAATAAGTAAAGACCCGGCCCCTTTTCACGTTTCGCCTTCTACACTAGCGATTAATATTTCTTTTCCTGTTAATAATTCCAATTTTGTTGCACCACATACTGGACAAATATAAGTGTGATGCTCTACGGTAAATTTTTGATTACACGACTCGCAACGCATGGTGATTGGTATTTCCTCAATAATTAACTCTGCACCATCAGCAAACGTATTTTGCGATATATTTTCAAAAGCAAACCGCAAAAAATCGGGGAAAACTTGCCGTAATTTACCAATCCTTAGTATAACTTTGTTTATTTTTATCAAATTATTTTTTGCAGCAATATCTTCAAGCAGTTTGAAGATACCCTGCATTATACTAAATTCATGCATATGAGCGTCTCTAATAAATTGTCTTTTTATTCCAATCCTTCGTTGCGCCATTTTCTCAAATGCTCATTTATTATTTATAAACTGCGCTTTTCGAAAATGGTGCGCCTCGTCTTGAAATAAAAATCCTAATTTTTAGAGGCGCTCACCCATCAGGTTTATTCAGATTTTTCTGTTGGCTTCGCCTGTTCAGGAATATTTACAACCTCAGATTTTTGTTCTACCACTGGTCCAGCATATTGTTGCCCCATCATCAAACATTTTTTTGGGCAAACTTCGACACAACGATTACATAAAATACATTTACCACGCTCAATCGCCCAGGTACGCGCTTCTCGATCTACTGTAAGCGCATGTGTAGGACATTTTTTAGCACACAATGAACATAATATGCAATCAGGAGCATTAATTCCTATACATCCTTTAGATTGTTCATAAAGCTCGGGTTTTTTCACTGGGTACATATCACATGCTGACTTTTTAAATAAATTTTTTATTATTGTCCAAAACATTGTAAGTATATCTGACATAACAATTATCTCTCCGTACAACTAATACAAGGATCAATTGACAAAATAATAGCTGGCGCATCAGCGAGGGCACACCCTCCTAACATTGCTAATAATGGATGAATATTAGCAAACGTCGGCGTTCTAATTCTAAATCGATCCAAAAATTGAGTTCCGTCACCTCTAATATAATAAACTACTTCGCCCCTAGGCTGTTCAACCCTAGAGAAAAATTCACCTTCCGGAAAGCCTTTCACCTTCACTGCAACTTCACCATCAGGCATTTTGCTAATTGCTTGCCGCATTAAATCAAATGACTGAAATACTTCACGCACACGCACCATAGTACGCGCATAACAATCACCAGCTGTTTCAATTACCGGTTCAAAATCAACATCTGCATATCCGCCATAACGCAGCATACGTAAATCTTGCGCAATTCCACTACCACGAACAGTAGGACCAACTGCTCCTAATTTATGCGCATCTTCTGCAGACAAAGGTCCAATATCTGACCAACGATGACGAATAGTATAATCTGTCGCAAATACATCAGCTAAATCTTTATAATCAGCCTCAATGTCATCCAATTCTTTATTGATTCGTTGCAAAACATCATTACTAATATCTTTGCGTGTTCCTCCAACTTGGCACGCACCAAAAATTACTCTGCCACCAGTTGTTTCTTCAAAAATCTTTAAAATTCTCTCACGCACCCGCCACACATGCATAAATAAACTTTCAAAACCAATCGCATCCGCAGCAAGCCCAAGCCATAACAAATGACTATGTATTCTGGATAGTTCTCCCCAAAACACACGCAATAATTCTGCTCGTTTTGGAACCTCAAGATTCATGATGTTTTCTACGCCTTGGCAAAAACCAACACCATGAATAAAACTACAAATACCGCAAATACGTTCCGCTACAAAAACCATATCCTGAAACGGTTTCTTTTTACATAGCAACTCAAGACCACGATGAATAAATCCAATATTCGGAATCGCTTCTACTACAGTTTCATCTTCTAAAACCAAATCCAAATGAATTGGTTCCGGCAGTACCGGATGCTGTGGACCAAAAGGGATTACTGTTTGTTTTGCCATACTTTATTCCTCATTTTTATGAGCTAGCTCATAAATTTCACTTATTTAACGTCTCCTTGCTCATCAACGGAACTAAACGGAGCGTCTTTTTCTAAACGATAAAACTTGCCCTTAAAATCAATACTAATGCCCGTGACATTAATTCCAAAAAGATCATGAATTTCATTTTCGTATAAAAATGCCGGTAAACAAATTGCCGAAATACTTGGTAATTCCGGGTTGGTTAACGGTAATTCAACCCGCAAATCATGAAACTCATAATATTTATCAAAACTATAATCAATCTGAAAATGATCTGCTAATTTAGTGCAGCCAATCTGCACTAGACGACAACCATCATCCATCAAAGCTTGCACTCTTTCTGGCAGATCATCTTTACTAATAGTTACAATTTCCTGTTCTTCGTAAGCCATATTATTTGCCTCTTAAAAAATTATGCTTTTTTGCTTTCTTTAAGTTTTTTTTGCTTCTCTTCCAACACGCCCAAACCTTTTACTACTCCATCTATAATCGCTTCAGGACGCGCCGCACAACCAGGAACATATACGTCAACTGGAATAACCTTATCAACTCCACCTAAAGTATTATAACACTCAGCAAAAAAATGCCCGCTGCATGCACAAGCGCCTACAGCTACCACTACTTTAGGCTCACCCATTTGCTCATATAAATTTTTTACAACTTCCTGATTTTGGGTATTAACCGCACCCGTTATCAACAAAATATCAGCATGTTTAGGGTTACCAACATTAATGATTCCAAAACGTTCCACATCAAAACGTGGCGTCAAACACGCTAACACTTCAATATCGCAACCATTACAACTTGAACCATCGTAATGTACAATCCACGGAGATTTTTTAATTGCTGCCATGTATGTTCCTCTTTAAATTATTGGATGGCGTACAACACCATTAAATTACCAACCCCAAGTAATAAAGTAACTACCCAGGCAGAAGCCAACATTAATTCCCACTTAATACGTGCATTAATGTTATCAATTAATATTTCTATAAAATAAACTGCTAAAACTACCAACACACCAAGCCATGGTATATTAGCAAAAAATAAATACATCATTGCCATCAACAACATCGTCTCATACCAATGAATTATTTCAAACCATGCCAACGATGGGCCAGCAAACTCAGTCGACAAACCTTTAACTAATTCCTGATGCGCATGATGCGAAGTCGAAAGATCAAACGGAGATTTTCTTAGTTTTATGGTAAACACATAAGTCAATGCAATAAATACTCCTGGCAAGTAGATAAACGGACAAATACCCGTCGTTGCTATAGTTGATACATCAAAACTCTTAGTTACCATATAAAGACCAACTGCAGCCAATAAAATCATTGGTTCAGCCGCCAACATTTGTAACAGTTCTCTTTCCGCACCAATTAAACTATATGGTGAATTACAACAATATGCTGCTAACACAATAAATACGTTACCAACAATCAAAGCAAAAATGATAATCAGCAAATTCTGTCCAGCAAAAAATAATGCGACACTTACTATAGTAAACACTAAAGAACTCAACACAAAATCCCCATGAAAACGATTTACCACGAGATTTTGTTTACCAAACAATTTAAATACATCGTAAAAAGGCTGCAATACTGGCGGACCAACTCTACTTTGCACTTTAGCAGTTAAAATCCTATCTACGCCGCTAATTAATCCGATGATTACCGGTGTTAAAATAATTGATAAAACACACCATACTATCCAATTCATAATCACCTCACAAAAAACATAAAGATAAATAAGATAATCGAAGCAAAAATTGTACCTTTCATTAATACTGCTTCACTAAAAAATTTATTAATATAGTAATTTCTAAATGACCACTCTCTTGGTGCACCTAAAGAACCCATAAATTTACCTGGATCATCAACATTAATCCCAGCAAGATATGGTTTAACATGCACTAAGTTTTTCCAACGAATCAAGAAAGTTATCGGAGGAATAACCATTAAAGCTAACATGATACCAACTGTCACTTCAACCCCCTGATGAATCATTGGATTCCAACCATAAAGCGGTATCAACCAATATTTACCAATCAATGGGAAACATGCACAAGCAGCTATAGTCAAAATTGACAAGCCGCCTAATGCAACCCATTCAATACCAATACCTTTTTCAAAACCAGTCTGTGGAGAAGTAACTGTTACTAACTTACCCATCCATTTCGTCCAGAAAAATAGCATTAAAGAACCACCAAAAATTACAATTGGCGGAAACATCGGATTTGTATGCGCAAGAGCTTCAATCACCGCCCATTTACTAATCAACATACCAAATGGTGCTAAAAACATACCGCTGATGCCAATTAACATCGCCAAAGTAACCCACGGCATTTTAGAAATTAAACCCTGCATATCTTCGACAAAACGGCTGCCAATTTGATGTTCCACAGTGCCAACACAAAGGAACATTAAAGCTTTAGCTACTGCATGGAAGATAATTAATAACGCTCCAGCCCATAAAGCAAAGCTAGTACCAATGCCTGCACACAAAACGATTAAGCCTAAATTAGCAATTGTCGAATAAGCTAAAATTCTTTTGCCGTCATTTTGTGAAATTGCCAACGCCGAAGCCGCAACAAAACTTAAACCGCCAATCAAAGCCACAATCTCACCAGCAACTGTACCTTTAAGAATTGGAGCACATCTCATCACGATGTAAACACCAGCTTTAACCATGGTACTTGAATGCAGCAAAGCTGACGACGGAGTTGGCGCTACCATCGCACCTAATAACCAACTGCCAAACGGATAAAGCGCAGCCTTGTTCATCCCAGCAAAACAAATCAATAATACTGGTAATAAAACCAAAGATTGCTGCATAGTTAGAAGCTGTTGCAATTCAATCGTACCGGCTTGATTAGCCAAATAAATGATTGCCATCGAAAAAGCTAATCCACCAAGCAATAACATCCACAAAGCCCGAAAAGCATTATGAATTGCTTCCGGCTTTAAAGAATATCTGATCATAATAAATGAGCAAAGCGTGGTGACTTCCCAAAATAGATAAATCCAGGTAATACTGTTAGAAAACACAATTCCGAACATTGCAGAAAAGAACATAAAAATCGTGGCAATAAAGAATCTGGTACGGTCCGGCACTTCCGGATGCTTCTTATGATAATGCTTCATATAGCCAACTGTATAAATGGCGATCAACGTACCAACAATACCAATCACCAAAGCCATAATGGCTGACAAGCTATCGACATATAAATATTTGGTGGTCTCCGGAATTTTTCCCATAAAATCATAGAACAATACCGCTCCATATTGAATTACCACCATTAACGGGATCCAATAACGCTTAAAGGGTAAACGGCGACATATATATAGAAATACTAAAGCTATTACAATATCACCTAAAATAATTAAATTATTAGCCCAGGCAGCAGTAAAATTCGAATATTCACCTCCAGCATGCATATTATTAAATGCAAACCATATACTAGCAGCAGCAATCACGGCAGATGAGATAATTACGACCCACTTTAAGAGGAAATCATTTTTGGTGAACAATAATAAAACAGCCGGGATCAAGGGAAATAAAATTAAGAAAATTGCTAATTCCATCGCGACCTCTATGTTTCAATTAGTTAATAGACGGGCGTAATATATACAATTCCACATCTTGATGCAACCATTTTTCTACGAAAACTTATTAACAAGTAACACTTGCCAAACAAAGAAAATCATCCTAAAATGATACTATATTTAGTACCTAAAAGAGGATTAAAAAATGCACTCTATTTTGGCGAATTTCTCCGCCAGCATTACCGAATTTAAAAAACAGCCATCTGCATTAATTAAAGAAGCAAAAGGCGAAACTATAGCTATTTTGAGTCATAACACTCCTATTGCTTATTTAATTCCTGCAGATACTTATGAAGAAATTCTGAAATTAATCGAAGACTGCGAATTAGCAAAAATTGCCAAAAAACGCACAAAGGAAAAACATAAAGCAGTGGATATATCTATAGATAAATTATAAATTACAATTTCTTCCAACAGCTTTGAAAGAATGGAAGAAACTAAACAATAACATTCGACAACAATTGAAAAAGAAGCTTGCTAAAATTCTCAAACATCCACATATTCAAGCCAATAAGTTACACGTTGTAATTCATTATACAAAATTAAGCTACGCTCCTCTGGATATCGATTAGTCTATGAAGTCATAGATAATAGACTTTGCGTTTTAGTTATCACCATCGCAAAACGCGAAAAAAATGAAGTTTACAAAATTGTCGCAAAAAGAATGAAGAAAACTCTTCATGATTCTAAATAAATTTGACTCACAACGATTTGAGTTGCGCTAAATTTTGCTTACATAAACCAAACTGGACTTGCATCACAGAAGCAATTATTATATCACCATTATTTAAAAGGAGATATTGCAATGCATACAGCACTATTCAAAAGCCGTTTAAGCGCAAAAATTGAACAACAGTCAACCTTAAAAAGTGGCGCTTTAATCCTATTGAGCTCTTTATTGATGGCAATCTCCGCACAAATCACCATTCCCTTGCAACCCGTGCCAGTAACACTACAAAGCTTTGCCGCCATTTTCATCGGCATGGCCTTTGGCCCAAAAATGAGTATCAAAATAATTTTAGCTTATTTGGCGGAAGGAGCCTGCGGATTGCCGGTGTTTGCCAATTTCAGCGGTGGAATACCAATACTCCTTGGCCCAACTAGTGGATATTTGCTCGGATTTATTCCCGCCGCTGCTTTGGCCGGATATTTGCTGCAATCTGGTTTCGCCAAAAACCGCATAACCATCTTCATAGCAGCTCTCTTGGGAACCATCACGCTATTTATCCCTGGATATTTGATGCTGGCAAAATTCATAGGCTGGCGTCATGCTTATACATTTGGCATAGCGCCCTTCTACTTAGTAGAAATTTGTAAACTTGCATTCTTTACCTTTATCACTCCATTTTTATGGCGCAGAAATTAAATACGAATTTCGCGTTCACGCGAAACACCTTACCCGATGGGGGTTCCCAGGGGGAGAACCGGGGTTCTCCCCCTGGGTCGCCGTGCGCGAATTCATTTCGCGCCGGCGATAAGAACAAGAAACAAGTTTCGCAAACTGCGAAACTTGTATTAAGGACACACCACCTAATTTGCAACCTATGCTTTCAAGGTAAAGGTTATAATGATAAATTTGTAGAAAATTTTCAAAAAATTCATGATGCAATTAATGATGGCGCAATAATAACAATTGTTGAAAACATTGATGATATTTGCGCTAAATGCCCAGAAAAAACAAATAATGCATGCAGCCGCGAAACCAAAGTTACAGCACTCGATCAAGCCTATCTAAATTTATTAAAATTAAAACCAGGACAAACCATCACAAAACAAGAGTTATTAAACAAAATCAAACAACATCTTACCATAAATGATTTTCACAAAATATGTAAAAATTGCCCCTGGTATGACGCAAATCTTTGTGCGCCAATTATTAATAACGTTATTAACAAATAAAAATTTCAGCACCTATTCATTCAAATTTTACGTGGCGATTATAAGAGATTTTGGGTGTCTTTTTTCGACGACTAGCTCCCATGGGTGAGCCGGTGTCAGCTTAGGCAAAGCATTGCTTTGCCCCGGCGAACGCGAGACATGGATGCCGAGCTGGCAAGATCACCATGGATGGTTACTTGGTATTATTTTGAAGGTGCCCGGAGGAGAAAAAAGATACACAAAAACTCATAATCGCCTAAAACCAGGAAAAATTAAATGACGCTTGATATACCAACAAAAACTACGCTATAGTTAAATTATGCAAACTTATCATTTTACTTTATCCAACATCCATTGTATCGGCTGTGTCGAAACTATTGAGCATGCCTTGCAAAAGATCGCACCAGCAAAAAATATCCAACTAAGCTTTGCAACACATAGCTTAACCATTATCACTGACAAAACCCCTGAAGAAATAATTAAAATTATTAATCAGGCAGGCTATGGCGCAACATTACTCGACAAAAATCAGCAAGCTCAACCAGAGGAAAATGAATTTTTACAGTTACTTTACAAAGGCATAACCGCCGGCATTATCGGCAGCATACTCTTTATCTTCGGTATGTTTAATATTTTGCCGCCGGTCACAAAAGTTTCTGGTCAAATTATTTGGTTCATTCTAGGAATGATAACTTTAGGAGGGATGCTTTATTCAGGCAAACAAATTTATCGCAACTTCTGGATAAATTTAATGCATAAACATATTACCATGGACTCTTTGATTGCGTTAAGCACGATTGCCGCCTGGATATATTCGATTTGTATTGTAATTTATCCTAACATTGTACCAATTGAAGCCAAACATATTTACTTTGAAGCCGCAATCTTTATTTTGTGCTTTATTGACATCGGCCGCGCTTTGGAAGTTCGCGCACGCGGTACAACCTCTGCCGCAATTGAACGATTAATTGGATTGCAAAGTAAAACTGCAAGTGTGATTCGCAACAATCAAGAAATTAAAATTCCAATCGAAGAAGTACAAATTGGCGATCAAATTAAAGTCCGTCCTGGAGAAAAATTCGCCGTTGACGGCGAAATCACTTCCGGCAAATCCACTGTTGATGAATCAATGTTAACTGGTGAACCAATGCCGGTTGTAAAAACAATTGGTGATATAGTAATCGGTAGCACCATCAACAAAACTGGCAGTTTTATTTTCAAAGCTACCCGCATCGGCAAACAAACTGTATTAGCACAAATTATTCAACTAGTACAACAAGCACAAACCACCAAACCTCCAATTTCACGTATTGCAGATAAAGTGGTTGCAATATTTGTACCAGCAATTTTAATTATCGCCATTATTACTGCAATCATCTGGTTATTGTTCGGTCCAATACCAAAAATAAATTATATGATTTTAACTGCAACTTCTGTCTTAGTGATTGCATGTCCTTGCGCTTTAGGATTAGCAGTACCTATTTCAGTAATAATCGGCATGGGCAAAGCTGCAGAATTTGGTGTGTTAATTAGACATGGTGATGCGTTACAACAAACTTGTAAATTAACCACTATCGTTTTAGACAAAACTGGAACAATCACCGAAGGAAAACCTAAAGTTGTTAAAATTTCTACTAACAATTTTGATGAAAAAAAACTTTTACAATACGCAGCCAGCTTAGAAAACTATTCTGAACA
>JASFHH010000006.1:0-60175 GCA_050123335.1 Gammaproteobacteria bacterium | reverse complement strand
TTTCCATCCAAATCAGTAAATTGACCTGCTGATTTTCCGCCGTAAGTTAATATATCTGGTAATGTAAAATATGGCGCTTTTTGCCATCCTTTACCAGTGTTAATCCATGCACCTCTCCACCATGCACCACCCTGCTTTGTTGAAAGCACAAAATCTGGCAACCCGTCTCCATTCAAATCAATTAACTGACCAGCTGATTTTCCTCTGTAAGTTAATACATCTGGTAATGTAAAATATGGCCCTTTTTGCCATCCTTTACCAGTGTTAATCCATGCACCTCTCCACCATGCACCACCCTGCTTTGTTGAAAGCACAAAATCAGGTAGACCATTTCCATCCAAATCAGTAAATTGACCTGCTGATTTTCCGCCGTAAGTTAATATATCTGGTAATGTAAAATATGGCGCTTTTTGCCATCCTTTACCAGTGTTAATCCATGCACCTCTCCACCATGCACTACCCTGCTTTGTTGAAAGCACAAAATCAGGTAGACCATTTCCATCCAAATCAGTAAATTGACCTGCTGGCTTACCGTTATACGTTAGTATATCTGGTAGCGTATAATTTGTATCACCTTCCCACCCCTCATCATTAGTTTGCCAATTGAATTTCGTTGCTGGATATGAATTTCCATTCGCATCACTTAATTTAATACTGGTTAATCTTGATCTATACGTGTTTGGACTGATTTCATAAGTTAATTGATAGTCATATACTAATTGATAATTTCCTGTTTGATCTCCTGAGTATACTTTGATTTCACTTAGTCTTTTGTTTAAAACGCTTTTTGAGCCTGCGTGATATAATGTTCTTGTATCCGGTCGGTCGGCATAAACAAATTCTACTTTGTTATACGGCTTGATTCCTGCTGCATCGTTTCCGGTATAATCTATTTCTGTTGGATAAAATATTCCATTAGCTTCATCTTTAAAATAATGTACTTGTAAATAATTTCCTGCTGTGTCTTCGATTTTATTCAAAGTCCATTGTTTTACTGTTTGATCATCTAATACTTTGCCTTTTGGATCTTCTATGTGTGCTTTTAGCCTTGAGTCTTCACTTACTCCGTATTCTGCTATTTGGCCTCCTTTCGTCCAGACTTTGAAACTTTGCGGACCGTTTCCTTGTCTTCCGTATGATATTACTTTTGATTGACTATCAATATATGTTCGGTATTCCGTTTGATCCTGGCCATAATCTCCTTTTATCGCTACTAATTGCTGACCTCCTAGTGAAAATCTATCTGCGTCAGTAAAATCTACTCCATGAATTTGGCCGTTTTGCGCTTTGGTTTGCGGAGAACGAACTATTGAAGTTAAACCTTCTAGTGAAAACCCCATTCCAAGCAAACCATTCTTTTGATTACTGCTGTAAGTTATCGAAAGCTTTGGCGTCATTCCAGCTGTACCTGGCGGTACGTTTATCGGTACATTATAAACCGCTGCTCCTACTTCATTTACTTCTAGCTTGCCTGATAAACTTCCTACTTCTTCTGTGTTTTTTTTGTTAAAAACCTTGGTGAAATTTGATAAAAATTTACTGTTGAATTTATTATTTAATTTATTGTCTAATTTCGTATGTAAAATATTAGACGTATTATTTTTTTCATTTCTTTGCGCATGTGACACTTCTGTCAACGAAGGCAGAAGTTGTGAACCAGCAAAACAAACTCCAATACAACAAAATGAAATTGCTATCAGAAGCTTGATCACATCTTTAAACAACCTATTACTAAACCAATGACCAAATTTTATTCGAAATCGCATAATACATTATCCCTCTAAAACAATTACCTTGTGAATACAGCAAACACCTGCAAAATTACCGCAATTTACTTTTAATAAAATTATAAAACTTGAGCTTCTGTGCTCGTGATTTTGTGATTTTGAATCAAACAAACAAGATAGATCATCGTGATCTTGAAGTTTTATGAAAAACCATAATACGCTAAAAAATTAAATTTTAAAGCAAGTAAGTGGATTATTTTTGTGTAGGATATTTGATATTAAATCTAAATCCTAGGTTTAATCTGTCAAGTTAATTTATGACTTTTCACTTACTTGAATAAAATACCCTATCGTGCGCGGTAATAGTTCCTGATAATTAACCACAAACATATATCCAAAAAAACATCCAAGCAAAATTACGAACATAACACTTTCAGACACATGCGCAAAACTCATGCTAATTCCTGCTAAACCAAATAATAGAGAAATCATCAAAATAACAATTACCGTAGTTAAGTCACTTAAGCCCGATTTTTTCAGCAAATGATGTAAATGTTCATTATCTGCTTTAAATGGAGATTTTTTATTATATAACCGACGCAACATTACACTTACCAAATCAAAACAAGGTATTGCCATAATCCACAAAAACACGACCGGATTAGCTGCCCTAACCGGCGGCTGTGATAAGCTAATCAAAAACCAGGAAATTAGAATACCTAATGATGCACTACCAACATCACCCATGAAAATTTTTGACTGCATCTGTTTTTTATACGGAAAATTAAAACATAAAAACCCTAAAATTGCGCTTACTATTATCATAATAAAATAAGTATCATTAAATCTCCCAACATGCCAGGCTAAAATTGCCAACAAAACAAATTGCGATAAAGCAATAGAACCCATAAGCCCATCTAAACCATCCAGCATATTCATCGCATTAATCACTGCAATGATTGCAATAATAGTAAATGGCAAATTTAAAGAACCTAAAATAATGTCATGCCAAAATAAAAAATTACCTAAATCAATAATAGCATAATGTCCAAAATGAACCATAATAAACGCAACAAAAAACTGAATAACAAATCTTTTTTTATGAGATAATTCATGTAAATCATCTAACATGCTAAAAAAAATCATAATTGCTATCGAAACCAATAAAACCCGATAAGGAGCCAAAGAAATATCAAGCATCAAAATCCCGATGATAATACCAAACATCATAGCCAGACCGCCAATCAAAGGAATATTACCATTGTGATTCTTGCGTACACTAGGTAAATCAACTAATCCGATATGCGCTGCAACAGGTCTAGCATAAACAATCACACAGATAGTGAAACAAAATGTAATAATTACACTAAGCAGCAAATGCATCATTAACCATAACCTCCTGGAACAATTATTATTGAATTTTATAATAACAATATTTTAATAACAACAAATTTGTGCCTAATAGCGCATTTGCTTCCTCTACAGCCTTTATACCTTTTAATTCTAGCTCCTTAGGACAATTAAAAAGCAAGCCTCATATTAGCTTAAAAGCCATATGAAAGTTGGCTGGATGAGATAGCGGCTTTTTGGATAGCGTATTAATGACCAAATTTTAATAAGGTAGCCCTGTACATTATCAGCCTGAATATTGACAAAATTTTTACATTTTTGTATACTCTCGACTCTAATATATAAATAATCATTTTGAGATAATTTATGAATTCTTCTGTAGCTATCGTTATTCCTGTTTTCAATGAAAAAGACGCAGTTGTAGATACAATTAAAAATATAAGATCAAATCCATCACTAAAAGATTACGAACTGATCGTTGTGGATGATGGTTCTGATGATGGAACTTATGAACTATTGACTAATTTACAAAATCAACTAAAAAATGAATTCACCTTATTGCACTTTGATCATAATTTAGGATATGGATCTGCGTTAAAGCATGGAATAAATAACGCAAACTCAGAATATATTATCATCACCGATGCAGACAATACCTACCCAAATGATCAGATACCTAAACTAACTGACATCTGCATACAGGGAAAATACGATATGGTTGTTGGTGCACGCACTATGCCAAACTCTAATATTCCTACTATACGTAAACCAGCAAAGTGGATTTTAAGAAAATTAGCTAATATATTAGTTGGATATAAAATTCCGGATTTAAATAGTGGATTGCGTGTTTTTAAAAAAGAATTAGCAAAAAAATTTCATAATTTAATTTGTGATGGCTTTAGTTTTACCACCACAATAACCTTGGCTTTTTTATGCAATAACTACCGCGTAAAATATACTCCTATTGAATATTTTGCAAGAACTGGCAGTTCAAAAATAAAACCTTTTCGCGATACAATAAATTTTATTACTTTAATAGTCACAACCGTTTTATATTTCAGGCCGTTGCGAATATTATTTATTCCAGGAATTTTAATTTTTTCCCTTGGAATATCGTTAGCAATCGAAGGAATTGCGTTAAACCATAGCGTTGGCAAATCATCTCTGCTGCTTATTCAAATATCATTTTACTTTCTCGTCACCGCGTTACTAGCTGACCTGATCGTAAAAACCAGGAAAAGTTAGCAATGTGTGGTATTGCGGGTATAGTTAGTCAAACCCATTATGAGCAAGCAAAAGATTTCGTAACCTCTATGCTAACTTCTATGCAGTATAGAGGCCCAGATGATGCGGGAATTTTCTGCAATAATCCTGCTACTTTAGGACATTTACGATTATCAATACTAGACCTAAGTCCTCTTGGACATCAACCTATGTTAGACAAAGACCATCAATTTGCTATTGTTTATAATGGTGAAATTTATAATTACCGTGAAATACGCAAAGAACTTGAGAGTAAAGGTATTAAATTTAAAAGTAACACCGATACTGAAGTATTATTATACGCATATAAAACTTGGGGGGAATCATGTTTAACCAAATTAAATGGCATGTTTGCGTTTGCAATCTGGAATGTTAAAGAAAAATCCCTGTTTGTTGCACGCGACCGCATAGGGATCAAACCACTTTATTATTATTGGGATGGAGAAAATTTTGCGTTTGCATCCGAAATAAAAAGCCTACTCACTTTACCGTTTATTACAAAAAACATCAACTATAATTCAGTTCTACAGTATTTTATTTTTAGATACAATTCCAATCCTGAAACGCTCTTTAAAAATATATATAAGTTAGAGCCCGCACATACATTACAAATAAAAAACGATAAATTGATAAAAACCAGATATTGGCGGCTGAACATTGCCAAACAATTTGAAAATAAGAATGAAAATGAGTGGGTTGAAGAATTAAAATCGCGCCTAGAAAAATCTGTGGAACAACACCTAATCAGTGATGTTCCAATCGGCATTTTCTTATCCGGAGGTGTTGATTCTAATACAATTGCTGCACTTGCTCGGAACAAACTAGATTATCCTATTAAAACTTTTTCTGTGGGCTTTTCCACGGAAAAAGGCGAAGATGAACTAGATAAAATTAACGTTAGTGCTAATTATTTTAACTCTGAGCATTATGAATTATTATTAAAACCAAATATAGAAGATATATTACCTAAGGTGATTTGGAGCGGCGATGAGCCAAACGGCGATCCTGCTTGCGTGCCTACCTACCTGCTCAGCAAACTTGCAGCACAACATGTAAAAGTGGTACTTAGCGGCGAAGGAGGAGATGAGCTTTTTGGTGGCTATGAACGATCCATGTTAATGAATTATGGATACAAATATCTTTCCTGGATGCCAAAATTTCTGTGCCATGGGATATCACAAGCCTTTAACGTAATACCTGATTGCCTACTAGATAAAGCGTTTAAATATTCCAGCAAACTGGGTAAAGCTGGAATTAAAAGATTAAACGATTTCATGATCCATGCAAACAATCCCTTAAAAGCATTTATTGCAGCAAATGGTGTTTTTGATCTAGACGAAATTAAATCTCTAATAAACGAAGAAATCTTATCCAACACTACCTTATTAAACTCAGATAAATTAAATAACTTTTACTTTTATGGCACAAATAAAACAAACTTTCTAAACCATGAATTACGCTACGAAATCGAAACAAGATTATGGGCTGACTTATTAATGAAATTGGATAACTCTTCCATGCCCTTTTCCTTAGAAGGGCGTGTTCCATTTCTAGATCACTCCCTCGTGGAATTTTCTGCTCGGATACCACCTCATTTAAAAATCAAAAGAGGCAAAGAAAAAGTTATATTTCGAAAAGCCATAGCATCATATCTGCCAAAAGAAATTACTAATCGCAAAAAAGATCACTTTTTTGTGCCAATCCATAAGTGGTTGAAAAATGAATTAAAGCCATTCATAGAATCCCACATTTCTAATAACAATACCAACGATCATAATATTTTCAATTCACAATACCTAAACAATATTTATAAGCAATACAATAATGGACAACTATTCTACGCAAGACAACTCTGGAATATCGTAACTTTTCAAATATGGTATGATATCTATTTTAAAAACAAATTTAATTATTTTTATCAAACCCCGATCCACACCGAGGTCACAACTTTATGAGACAATTATATTTAAAATTTATTGCAGCAATCCGCTTTTGGAAATTAAGTTGGCACATAATAAAAATCAACTTCTTTGAAAGATTGAACATTTTTTTAATAGAAAAGAAATTAAGGAAAAAACCATTAACCACTCCTTTAAGCATTGTCATGCGAGTTACGGAAAAATGCTTTTTAAAATGTAAGATGTGCGGCCAAAATGGAGAATCAGGCAGATTAAAAGATGTAAAAACCCTTTGTAGAGAAAGGATTAGCGATCAAATTTACGATGATTTATATAACGATATAAAAAATTGGAAGATTAAACCACTAATGAAATTTACTGGCGGCGAACCTTTGCTGGAATGGAGAGTATTAAAACCATTCATAAAAAATATTCACTCAATTGGCGGGCTGATTAAACTAAATTCAAATGGTGTTATGCTAAAAGATATTGCTCTTGCTGAAGATGTTGTATTGTCTGGAATAGAATATTTATCTATATCTATCGACGGAGATAAAGATACCCACAACGAAATACGCGGTGTTCCTACAGCATTTGCTGATGCAAAAAAAGGCGTAGAAAATATTATCGCAATGAAAAAGAAGCATAAAAAAACTTATCCCATGATATTAATTTCATGTGTTGTAAGCACTTGGAATGAAAACAATATTGATTCATTAATCGATATTTCAAAAGCTTGGAAAGTTGACTGGATTAACATTCAATTTCTAAACTATATAACTCCTAAAAGATCAGCAGCAGCACATCAAATGGCTAAGTCAAATTTTGGAATTGAAGATCAGCCATGGAAAGGTTTTGAAATTCCACAGCAAACCAATATCAATGAAAAAAAATTAACTGCAACGATCAAGAAAATCATGAAAAATGCTTCGTGCCCAGTTAGCACCATGAAAATTGGCGGAATAAATGAAGAAAATGTGAGAAAATATCACAAAACCGATCTGCCAATTAAGCATCACATCTGTCATATGCCATATGTAACGGCGTTCGTTATTCCGCCTCATAATAGCGTTTTCTGCATTGACTATCCATGGTATGGATATGGAGACTTAGCAAAATCAACAATAAAACAAGCATGGTTTGGCGAACAGGCTCAAAAATTTAGAAACACACACCTTTGCTATTTTAAAGAAAACGGTCAAACTTTCCCACAATGCCAACGTTGCAATTGGCCTTATAATACTTAACTTACCTATCATCTTGAAATTGAATACTAGTGGTACATATTGCAAAATATTTATGTTCTTTCCCTTTGCCGTTCCAAATTGGTCGTGCAGAATAATAAATTCTATACCACCCTTTTTTATTCAAAGCCACAACCGAACCCGTTGAGACGTATGCCCCGCTTAGATTTTTCGCAATTCCGTTTGGTTTTATTATCGGGTTATATTTGTATTTTTTAAAAATAATTCCATTGCGACTAGTTGCAATACCAATTGCTGTTTTCCCGATTTTACTAAAATAAGAGGTATAAAACATAATATAAGTGCCATTAGCTAATTTCATTACATATGGATATATTAATCTACCACGTTCCCACTGTTGACTCACAACGAGCGTTGGCCTTTCTATTATATGCCAGTACTTGCCATCTTTACTTATTGCAGAACGAATCACCCAGTGCTTCACAGAAGGATCTACATACCACATTCGATATTCTGAACCGTCTTTTATTACTGATGGAGCATATACATTAGTTAATTCTGTAGGCGAAGGCTTTGAACAATGAAGACCATCCTGGCAAACAATTTCATGCAAAGTATATTTTCTATCATGTTTTGCAAAGCTTATCTCACTAAACCACAACCTATACTTACCGTGCTCTCGCAATACCTTTCCGTTTGCAGTTCTTAAAATCGCAGGGGTAAGAGCCGAAAACCCTTTATTTAAACGCACTATAGGCAACAATGAAATATTACTAAATTTCAAACCATCTTTACTGGTAGCAAAATATATATTATAAGTTTTTTTATTTCCATAACCGCGCCCACCATTAAACCACATTTTAATTTTATTATTTTCACGGATGACACATGGTGCAAATATATGATCGAGCCAAGGAATAGAATTTACTGATAAAACGCAATTTGCCCCCCCTAAGCTTAAATGCAAATGAATTGTTGGCATATGCCACAAAATTAAAACTCACAAGAAATACAAACCAACACATCAAAAATAAATTATACATGCCCCGTAAAATACTCATATCAATTCATACTCCGCTACAACTCCATATTAAACACATTCTTCTAAAAAACAATGTGCTACTCTCTTTCTAAAATCACTTTTCGATGATTAGAAAAATGCAAAATAACCCAACTGATTACCCCAAAAAATATAGAGCCAACATAAAAAACAAATAACACTCCGAAAGAATATGTAATTATCGCTTCAGGCGAGTTGTGATAATGAGTTAGCAAAAACAGCAAAGCGGCATCTCTCGTTCCTAAACCAGATATGGAGATTGGCAAGAACGATACAAGATTGGCTATCGCCATTATTGGAATTAATAATAAAAAAGTTATTTTTATTCCGATTGCTAAAGCTATAATGTAACATTGCACGAAGAAAATCGCATAACTTATTACGGTTAAGAAAGCCGCCCTCCATAACTTTAAAGTTTTTAATTGCACAAACCCGTCTAATAACACACTTAAATTATAATGTAATTTTCTAGGCACTAATTTAATCAAAAGTTTTTTTGAAAAATTTTCGTGAAAATTTACTACTCTAATAAAAAAATAAGCAGCAATTGCAATTAAAATAAGTGCGACTAAAACAGTATCCCACTTAACAGCAAATGAGAACATAAACACACAACCAATAAATCCAAACAAAAGCAAAAATACCATATCGAAACATCTGTCAACAATTACACTACTCAATCCAAAGCTTAAACTAGTAACACCCTCCTTCTTTAGATACAAGATCTTTGTAAGCTCACCCAATCTACCCGGGGTAATAACACCAAAAAACAAACTGCTAAAACATATTAAAAATATTTTTTTGATCTCAATATCTAATCCCTGAATACGCATTAAACTGCGTAACCGTATAGCTTTTATGAGAATTGCGGGGATATTTAATAAGAAAGCCATCGCTATTAACGTATAATCGGCTTTAGAAATATGCGCAATCATACTATGCCAATCAATTTTAGCTAGAATAATCGCAAATATTATAATTCCTATTAACAATAATATGTGTCTATTTTTCATTTTTCTTCAAAATAACCATGTTAAAAAATTTTGGCCATATAAAACAATTAATCTTTTTAATTATTGAAACCAAAGCTCCCGGAGTAATATTTGGCAAAATAACACCTTCTCCTTTATAATCTATAACCCTTAAATTAGCTTCGCTAGCAAGCCTTGCGAAATATTTACGCGAAAACCTCAATAACCCTCTTTCTGATCTTTTTACTAAACCAAATAGAAACATTAGCGGATTAAATTTATTCGGTTCGCTCAAAACTACAATTTTTCTGCTCACTCTAGCCATCTCTTTCACAACTTTTAAAGGATCTAAAATATGATGAAGTAAATTTGAACAAAATACAACATCAAAGCTCTTATCTGGAAAAGGCAAAAAATTAGCATCACCACAAATTTTTACATCTATTTTTGCCTGTCTAAGCATATTCAAGGAAAAATCCATGGCCGCTACATCAAATCCACTCTTACTAAACCAATAGGAAAAATATCCATTTCCACATCCAACATCTAATAAAGAAACACCATGCTCATAACTCTTAAAAAAATCATTTATCGAGCTAACAACAAAATCTACTTTAGGTTCAACAAAAGCACGTACAGCCACATGATTTGCATCTCTTCGTTTTCTTTTGCCCTCCCAATACAATTGTTGATGAACTTGTTTATTTACATTTTGCTTTAACTCTTCTTTATTTGCTGGAATTTTTATACCACTTTGCCCTTTCATCAAAATTGGTATTGAATCACAAAGGGGAAAATAACATTGGCATGCATCACAAAGAAAAAAACCATTAAGAATAAAGTCACAATCTTCATCAAAAGATTTAAGCTGTAATTTTCCACGACAATTCGGACATGCTAAACTATTACACTGATCTTTTCTCACTTTTCCTCCAAAAAAGGTTTTTGTCCACAAACAACTTGATTCAACATAAAAAATGATAAAGCTCCGGATAAAAAGCTTTTTTCTATTGCCTCAAATATAGTATTTTTAAAAGGAGATAGCATGAACTTCTTCCCCTTATTATCAACAAATCCCTGCTGCTGCATCAAAATTTTAAGCTGTGCAATGCTAAACCTGTGTAAATGATTCGCGTTTTTAAAATAACCTATTTTCGTACACACCCAATCATAAAAAGGCACCGGGCAAGTAAGCACTAACAAACCTTCCGGTCGCAATACTCTGTAACATTCCTTTAAAAAATCACTAGTTGATGGAATGTGTTCCACTAGCGCCGCCCCAACCAAAATATCAAAACTATTATCTTTAAATGGTAAATTCTGACAATCTCCTTGAACCGCCAAAAATTGATTGTGTTTTAGTTGATCATCTTGCAAATCAACCCCAACTATATTTTTGAAATCAAAATTATCAACTAGAGCCTTTCCCAATAAACCATCAGCACAACCAAGCTCTAACAATTTAACAGAATCATTAGACCTTTGTTGTTTTAATAAATATTCACCTATAAATTCGCTCACCGCTTCGATTCTTCTTGATAAGCTATATTTTATCACTGGGTTTTTTATTCTAGTTTGATGATAATCCTGCCCACCTAGACCGATAAATAGTTTATTTTGTTGTCGAGCTACGAGAGGCAGCGGTAATAAACTTTGCTCTTCATTTGAGAGTTTATCATAATAGCTTTTATAAGATGAAATAAACTTTTGCATATTTTCATGGTTAAGTAATCGTGGCACATTGTCTATAACAGGAAAAACAGCTGAGCAATGTTCACACTGTAATAATTCATTATTATATGATAACTTAACCCCAACTCTACAACAAATAGGGCACAATAATATATCTGTATCAAACATAGTTCTATTCATAATTATATTTATTCGTTCCTAACTAAAATTGCATATCTTGGGTTTTGGTAAATCATCTTAAAACCATTCGCTGTCACATTAGCATTCAACTTTTTATCAATTATAATATAATTTGCCGAAAACTGATCTGTAATTCTTTCTCGTCGAACAGGAGTTATTTGGTTCGAATAAAATAATGTCAAAAGTGCGGCCTTTGCTTTATAGTCTTTTGTTGTGTGCTGAATTAAATGTTTATCGGCGGTCACAATTGTAACCCATTTGAATGCATTCAGCATGCAAGAAGTATAAGCATCAGAAATAACTGTTGATTGCATAGGTATAAATTTTCTTACCGCATTTTTAAGCTGGTACAAATAAACATTTTTTTGTCCCCATAATAAAGCCCGCTCTTCTGACGGCAAAATATATGCTGGAGCGACAATAAGAATTAAAATGGATATAAAAAAATAACGCCGTATTTTTAGAATAGTTAAATTCGAATATTTATTACATAACAATTCGTAAAGCTCAACCCCCACAAATGCAAAAGCATATGCAGTTGGAAAAAGAAATAATATTCTTCGTATAGTAAATGGTGCACCAAGCTTTACCATTAGCGTTACAGTATATGGATTATATGCCAATACCAGTGGAATAACTGAAAACCCAACTAAAAATATGCTAGCTAATTTATTACGTCTAGCAAACCAAATAGCGAAAGGTATAAATACAAATGTGCCAATAGTCCATGACATTATTGCATTGTTACCAAAAGTAAAAAAATAGGATGCTTTTACAATATACCAAGATAAAAAGTGTTCTAAAAACGGGGCAGCACCATAATATTGCGGGCTTAAGTATGTAGATTTAAAATCAAATAACCTGGCTGCCGATTTAATAATTCGATGATCACCAAGATAAAATAATATCAATGAAACTATTATTATTACAGCACCAAAGAAAATAGTTTTCTTAATATATTGATACTCTCTTTTTAAAATAAAACCACACAACCAAGATAAAATAATCAACCCAATAAATGCAACATTTACAACATGAAAATTTTGAAATGCTATGCAGATTATAATTGTTGCAAGTATTGCCGAATAATCAGTTTGTTCAGTAAGGTACATAACTATACACGCTGATATAATAGGCATGAATATCCAAAAAGAGCTGACTTTTGGATAACTCATATTAGTAAAAACTGTTAGCCCACCAATACCAGACTGCATAGATAAGTACAAAAATGGCAAAATAAATATTGCCAGCGCTATTAAAGACTTGTTTTTATCTTTAAAAATCTGTCTAAACAAGAACAATACCCCAGACAAAAAAATAGCTGTAAATACCATGCGAATTGCTATCCAAACACTTACTACATCAATATGCGTTACTTTTGAAATAAAAGCAAACAGCAAATAATAACTGCTAAAAGGATACATCCATTGCAATATGGCGGTTTTGAAAAATGGGAATATATTTTTGATGCTGCTAGAATCAACTAAGAACCGAATTTGCGCTAAATGATACCAACTATCTGACCCCCAATCTCCACCCCAAACCGTCACTAAATTACGCAGCAAGAAAATCAAAACTACAATTAATAACAAAAATAAAAAATTATATTTTTTATCTTGAACTTTCCAAAAATTTTTTTTAAGTACAAACTTAAAAACTACTAACAATAACAATAGTAATCCCGCATATATCCATATTGCCGTTATTAAATTAAGCTGAAAAAAATAACAAACATACCCATATAAAGTAAAAATTCCCGCACCAATAACAAACGATAACCCAAGATCCTCAGCCAAAAACGTTTCTGCTTTTATTAACAATCTTTGCAAAACTAAGCCCGGAAGACATATAAAAATAGCAACGGAAATAAAAACTGCAATTATATTGTATAGTTCAAATAATAAATTCGGCATATTTTGTCCTTAACCATGCTTCTTAATAACAAAAAACTCAATATATCGAGCTTGCGTTATTAGCTGCAAAATAACAGCAGCAAAATTCGCAACCCCCCTAATTAGCCTATAAGGCTTTAAATTAAACTTTTTAAACGGCAAATGAAAATAAGGGCCTACTATTGTGAATTCGCCTTTGTTGTTTTTGCTAAAATAATTCTTCGCCTTTTGGAAATCAATCGAATTATACCGCATACCGCCACCTTTTCTGGCATGAGCTATAACTATAATCCCGTCTTGATTCAGCATATCCAAATATCGATCAATCAAAGTTATTTGTTGATCTAAATTTTCTATCCTGGTAAATGGATGGAACTCTCTAAATAAAATAAAATCAAATTTTTCTTCTGAGAAATATAAATTAGGTTTTGTTCCATCACCCACAAAAAATTTTAACGAAGGATATTTTTGCTGTGCATATTTTATTGCATGTTTACTTAAATCAAATCCCGTAACATTATATTTTAGCAAAGCTAACTCATGAGTCATATAGCCAGAACCACAAGAAACATCTAACGCTTTTAAATCTCCACTTTTTAATTCATCTACATTAGCAAGCTGTAATGCGAACTCTAGCTCTTTTTTTCCATCAGATATTGCACAATGATGTTTAATAGAACTTTCATCACCATTTAATGCCTCCTGATAAGAACGATCACAATCATTATAACATTTTGTGGACTCTTTGCTTTGCAACATAAATATCCTTTTTTTAAAAACTGGAAACTATTATCGATTACTACAAATCGCTCCAAGCATAAAAATTACTTTGTCAGTAATATTCCCAGCATCATTATGCACAATTAAATTTTCACAATTTGCTTTTGCATCTAAAAATACATCATATAGTTTGTTTGCATGCGTGACAAAACAGCCTATATCCTCGGTTTTTTTAATTCTGGGAGAACGATTATTTCTATTTAATGCTCTATACCTAAGCACTCTATCATCTTCTTTCGCCACAACTAAAATATCCGGCATAGGAACATTATTAGTAAAAAATTTTATATCCTCCTGTTTACCTACAAAATTCACTCCAACCAAAAAATTATGCATTGAATGAACAACTCCTTCATCAAATACGATCACCCAATCTTTAAATTTTTTTCTGCCAATATAATCATATATGCCAACCTTACGCCAAAAACTTCGCAATATAGCTAACTTATTTTTCAAAGTCTCTTTGCAAAAAAATATTTTTTGTAAAGAAAAAGTAAAAAACCTAAAATGTTTAAAAGCAAATAAAACCACCCAGGGAAATACTATAATATCGGTTTTAATGTTGTGTTTCGAAATGTTAGATATTGATTCAGGAATTATTGGGCATGAATTTTTTACTTTCTCATGCACTACTCCCACCTTATATCCCTTAGCAGCAATTCCCTTTATAACATTGCTGGAAATAGTAGTCTTACCCGCGCCTGTGGGCCCGGTAAATTCAATTATAATTGGGCGATTTCGCATTTTTAATACATTTTTTGTAAATATCAATATATTCAGAAACTCTAGTATTCATCGATAGATTGTCTTCGATAAACTGTTTTGCTTTCAGTGTTTTTGTTTTGGCTTCCTGATAATTTGCTAATATATAATTAATTTTATTTGCTAATCCTTCTTCGTCATCAAAATCAGCCAAATACCCCGCATTAATTCGCTTAACATCTTCGCCTGCTCCTGTATGCGCTGTAACAATTATTGGCGTACCGCATAACACTGCTTCAAATGGCGCCCAGGCTCCCTGCTCATGACGAGAAGTTTGTGCGACAATATCAGCATCAACTAAAGCTGATAACTTATCATTACCAGCCATAAAGCCTGCAAAAATAACTTTATCCTGCAAATTTAACTGGCGCACTAGATTTTGCAATTCTGATAAATGGCCATCATCAGAACCAACAACCACCAAACACACATCATCACGCTTCCTAGCCAGTTTAGCAAAACCTTTTATTAAAAAGTCTATTCCTTTAATGTGATGAATCCTACCCAAAAACGTAATAATTTTTTTAGATTGCAAATTATATTTTTGCCTAAAATGCCCAAACTCTGGAAGAGACTGAAACTCATCAGTATCAAATGGCGGGGATAATATTGTTATTTTTTCTTGATCCAAAGATGGATCAATTGCTAAATATTCATCTACTCCTACTTGAGTTTCCGCAATTAAACATGCCGCATTTCTTAGCATTTTTTTACCTAGAAATCGATCAAATATTTTTTTAACAAAATTTTTATTTTTATAATAAGGCACTGCTCCATGTGCATCAATCACATATGGTATTTTATATTTTCTGCAATAGTAATATAAAATCGCATTCTGAAACGTGCGAAATACGTGCATATGCACAACATCATACTGCTTTAATTCTTTTTTACAAATCGGAATCAAAGCTGGCATGATCGAAAAACCCAACTTATCAAAAAATGATTTTATGATTTTGAATTTTGTTCCAGACAATGATGCAGCAAGTTCCTGGTCAAATTGATAATGTCCGGTAAAAACTATCGGCTCATGGCCTATCTTTGCCTGAGCTTTACAGATCTTATACATTAAATCACTAGTGCCACCAGCAAACTTGATTGAAAAGAAAATGAATGCATGACAAATCTTCATAAGTTATTTTCCTAATATGGACTTAACTTTTGTTACTATCGCTGTAACATCCATATTATAAACTTTCTTCAAATGAGTTTGACTTCCAACTATCATTGAAAACCCATCCCGCAATCCAATACGATAAAACTTTCTAGGCAATACTCCACTCTCAAGACTGATTTCTGCAATAGCTCCTCCCAAGCCACCATGCACTGTGTGTTCTTCAACTGTTACAATTCCTCCAGTTTCTTTTGCTGCGCTAATTATTTCATCTTCATCTATAGGATTAATAGTATGCATGCTAACTACTCGGCATTGAATCCCTTGTTGTGCTAAAATTTCTGCTGCCTCAATAACATCTGCAAGAATTCCCCCAGCTGCAATTAAAGTTATATCATTTCCATCTTTAATTCTGCATGCCTTTCCAAATACAAATGTTTTATCTTGATAATCCACATTACCCGCATGAGATTTATCCAAACGTAAATAACACGTGCCAGAAATGTCTATTAAAGCTTTTGTAGCCTGTTCCACTTCCCACAAAGTTCCAGGAACCATAACTTTAATCGGCAAAGCTCTCATAATTGCTATATCTTCGGTTGCATGATGAGACATACCAAGCGCACCGTATGAAAACCCACCACCTATTGAAACTATTTTAACATTTACATCATGATATGCCGCATCATTACGAATTTGCTCCAGACATCTTAAGGTGGGAAAATTAGCAATAGAATAAGTAAATACTATTCTATTTTCTAACGCCATCCCAGTTGCCACACCAGTCATGTTTTGTTCAGCAACCCCCACATTTAAAAACTGGTTAGGAAAGCGCTCTGCAAAATTGGTTAACACTCCAAAACCAACGTCACTCGTTATAAGCATAATTCTTGAGTCTTTCTCAGCTAACGCTGTTAATGCCTTTATAAAAGTATCTCTCATGATTGCGCCTCTAACTCCTTAACCGCTGCAAGATACTCTTCATCTTGTGGCGATCTATAATGCCAGAGCACTGTGTTCTCCATGAAAGATACTCCTTTTCCTTTGGTTGTATGCGCAATAACACAATTTGGTTTGCCAACTGCAAAAGGTAGACTTTGTAAAACACTCTCTATTTGAGCATGATTATGCCCATCGATATCCTGAACACCCCAACCAAATGCTTGCCATTTATCTATAAAAGGCTCTAAATTTAAAGTGGTTTCAACTGCTGCTAAACTTTGAATTTTATTGTAATCAACAATAGCAACTAAATTATCTAGTTTGTGATGAGCTGCAAATAAAACCGCCTCCCAATTAGAACCCTCATCACACTCTCCATCTCCAAGTAAAACGTACACTTTATGTTTTTGTTGCTGCAGTTTTGCATTATATGCCATACCGCATGCAATAGATAAACCATGACCTAATGAACCTGTTGAGATCTCAACTCCTGGAATTCCTTTATGTGACACATGTCCACTTAAAATAGAATCATCCTGATAATGAGTTTTTAAAACTTCCGTATCAAAAAAATCTGATTCCGCTAAAGTAGCATATACTGCAGCACCAGCATGACCTTTACTTAAAATAAATCTATCCCGATCTACCCATGCTGGATCACTGGAATTAACTGATAAAACTTTACCGTATAATACTGCTAATAAATCGGCAATTGAAAGCGCCGAACCAACATGTGAGCTTTTGCCCCGATTAGTCATATGCACAACATGTTTACGAACCCTTGCTGCTAATTCTTCTGTAGTAACCAATTCTACTCTGCCCTATTTATGATAAAATTTTTGCACATGCGCACAAACATATTCTACATCTTCGTCTGTAAGCGACATATTCAACGGCAACATCAGCGCCCGAGATATCATCCTATCCGTAAGAGGTAAATGAACATCAAAGCCTAACTGATCAAACTGATGAATAGCTTTTCCTCCCCACTGCCTTAACGTTCCAATTCCTACTGATTTTAGGTAATCCTGTAATGCATCCCGATTCTCTGCCTCAATTTCATAGTTTTGAAACACATCGAAATGGTCAGAATTTATGCTAGGTGCTGGTGGTAATAATAGCTCTTGAATATTGCAAAGTCTATCATTATATAGGCTAGCTATATGTCGGCGCTTAGCTATTACCTCATCAAATCTAGCTAAAAAAAAGCTTAATATAGCTGCTTGCAAATTATCCAACCTGGAGTTACCTCCCCAAACAACCACCTCTCCCTCATGGTTGCGGCCATGATCACGCTGCAGCAAGCATTTTTCAGCGATCTCGGCCTCATTGGTAACCACCATGCCACCATCTCCAAAGCAACCCAAAACTTTAGCGGGGTAAAAACTAAATGCAGCAGCTTTGCCAAAAGTTCCTGCCATTTTACCATCCAACTTTGCTCCCAAAGCTTGTGCTGCATCTTCAATAACAAACAAGTTATGCTTTTTGGCAACCTGCATAATTTGATCCATATTACACACTCGACCATTAAGTTGTACCGGCATAATAGCTTTGGTCTTTTTGGTAATTGCTGCTTCAATAGCATCAGGAAGCATAAGATGGTCCTCACCACACTCAATCAACACCGGCTTAGCTCCGGTACGGTGCACTGCGGCAGCCGTAGCCACAAAAGTATTAGATGGCAAAATAACCTCATCTCCCGCAGCAATATCCGCACAACGACATGCCATCAACAAACCATCGGTACAGTTAGCCACTCCCACCGCATATTTAACCCCTAAATATTGCGCAAATTGTTGCTCAAACTCCAACAAATCATTTTGCAAAATAAACGCTCCGCGCTTTAAAACATCATTCATAATACTCAGCAATTCTTCCCCATATTGCTGATGAAAAAATTTATAATTAAAAAAAGGAACTTTTCTTGTATCATTCATAAAACACCTCTATATCGCTCGCCAATGAAAAAGCCGGATTTAAACTGCCAGTTTAAATTGGAACTCATGATTTTACAACTAGCTTGTTTTTGTAAAATCATGAGTTCCAATATTAACACCAGGTAACAATTAGTGTGCTACAAATCCGGCTTCTTCATTGGCGATTAGTATAAATATTAGTTTTTCTTTTTAAGAAAAAAACAAAAACTACGAAAAATATCATTCACTTCCTGCTGTTGTAATCCAAACAACATGGGATATCGAAAGCCCACCATCCCAAAAAACAATAAATAACAGCAAAGAGAAGCACCAAACTGCACTAACACTGGAAGGTCTAGCAATCCAATCAAAAATTTAAACATAAACCCAATTAATAACACAAAAATAAATCCAAATACCTGAAATTCCCACATAAATCGCCAGTTATTTTTTCTGGCAATCACCCAAGCCATCGCATTAACTGTTAAAATATTTAAGACTACCATCTTGATAGCCAAACCAACCGCTCCAGAATGTAACGCTGGTATAAAAGCAGTCGGTGTTGCCAAAACAAAAAATGATACTGGAATACTGATGATCCTAAAAATCGATAAAATAAATGCAACTGTCTTAGTATCTCCTGTAGCATAGTACATAGACTGACATATGCTATCCATAGTTTGGTGAACAGGAAACAATAGCATAATGGCAAAAGCTATATATCCAGCTACATATGATGGCCCTAAAATTTTAGCCACTATAAACTTAGACCAAGGAACTAATGCGCCAATTAACACCGCTGTTAACATAAATAAAAACACCATAGCTTTAGTATATAAATGTTTCATTCGAGCAATATTCTTCTGGTAATTTGCCTCTGAAATCTCTTTTATAAAAACATTCAAAATAGAAGTAGTCGCAATCAAACAACCATTAGAAAAATAGGCGCCGATACCATAATAAGCTTGCGCTACTGATCCACTATAATGCTGCAAAAACCAACGGTCTGCTAAACTGTAAAAAAAAGTTAATACAGCAAACCATATTAACGGTATACAATAGACACAATATCCTTTAAAAGCGGTTATAAACCCTTCCGGAATAACAGCCTGGAAAGATTTATTATACGAATCTTTAATAAATAAACCCAACCCAAAACACATAAAAATAAAATATTCAACAACAATTAAGCCAAACAATATCTTCAAATTAAACAAATGCACCCATATCAAAAATAACACTGCCAGTAAATGCACTATTGCTG
This sequence comes from Gammaproteobacteria bacterium, assembly GCA_050123335.1. Taxonomy (GTDB): domain Bacteria; phylum Pseudomonadota; class Gammaproteobacteria; order UBA12402; family UBA12402; genus JASFHF01. The sequence goes on along the minus strand of JASFHH010000006.1, from coordinate 40,159 downwards.
TACCAAAATTAATGGGTTGAATTTTATGCGTCAAACGCTTTGATTCAAATAACGATATAATTATCTGCCAAGCCTGATCTCTTAAAAAAATTGCTAAAAAAGCCAGTACTATTAACCATTTTGGTAATCCGACCCAAACAAAATTAATCAACGAATGAGGCAAAATAAACCCAATCAAAATCACTGGAATTAAACACTGCACTGCTAACCAAAGAAAATAGGCCGCAATAAATTTTGCTGAACGGCTCCGTTGAGTAATAAAATAGTAAAATGCTCTTGAAGTTCCCAAATCAGAAAATGAACGATAAGCGCAGAAAAAACCAACCAAAAAAACAAAATTTCCGTATAAATGAGCGCCCAAAGCTCTAGCAATAATTAAAGTGGTAATAAACCCGAGTAAAGACTTTAATGTATTACTAATTGCCGAAATAGCAAATCTAAATCTAACCAACTGTAAGTCAACCTTGCTCACTTTCTTCACTCTTATCTACTATTACAAACACTTTGGGCATAAGCCTTTTTTCCACATGCGGATGATGAAAAACAAGGCAACTGCATTTTCTTAGTTCTCTTTGCTACAACAGGATTTTTTCCCGGTGAAAGAATGCCACAATTTTTTTAAAAAATATTTAAAAAATAGGCTGAATAGTTACTATGTGCTTATAAGAACTATCACACTAAATGTTGCACATACCAATCCATGGCAATTTTTATACCGCTTTTAATATCATATATAGGATCATATCCCAATAATTCTTTAGCTTTACTAATATCTGCTAATGAATGCTTAACATCACCTACTCTAAAATCTCTATAAGTTGGTTTTATATTAGAATCAATCCCAAGATTGAGTTTAATTAACTCATAAAGTTGATTCAAAGAAGTTTGTTCGCCATATGCCACATTATAAACATGCCCTAATGCATCTTTATTTACTGTCAGCGCTGCCAGTAAATTGGCTTGAACTACATTATCTATATAACAAAAATCTCTAGTAGTACTGCCATCACCATTAATAAACGCTGAACTGTTGCTTAAAAGCGCTGCAACCCATGTTGGAATAACCGCAGCATAAGTGCTATGCGGATCTTGCCTGGCACCAAAAACATTGAAATAACGTAATCCTATAAGCTGCATATCATAACAATTTTCAAATGCTTTGGCATAAAGCTCATTAACGTATTTGGATACTGCATAAGGAGATAACGGATTACCAGTATGTGTTTCCACTTTAGGTAAAATTGGCGAATCACCATAAGCTGAACTCGAAGACGCATACACAAAACGCTTAACACCTGCTTCGCGAGCCGCAATCATCATATTTAAAAAACCGTCAACATTAACTGCATTAGTTAATTCAGGAGTTTTAATTGAGCGTGGCACACTTCCTAAAGCAGCCTGATGCAAAACAAAATCAACTTCGAAAACCACTTTGCGACAAGCATCTAACGATCTAATATCGCCTTTATAAAAAGTAAAATTGTTTTTTAAATCAGAATCAACAGAATTTAAAACATCATCAAGATTACGTTGATGACCAGTAGAAAAATCATCAAAACCAACTACTATTTGGTTTAATTCCAATAATGCTTGTAATAAATTAGAACCAATAAAACCAGCAACACCAGTGATCAGCCATTTATATTGATTTTGCCGCAAATGCTGTTTAACTTTTTCATATGCTGTCATCATAAGCGCCAAACCTTAATTCCTAATTTTGTTAATTGATTTGCATCTAATTTACTTTTAACATCAACTACTAATTTAGTCGAATTTAATTTACTAACAAATTGTTCCAAATCTTGTTGTAAAAACTCTTTGTGCGGTACAGCTAAAATTATCGCATCAAGTTCTGTTAAATTATTCCATTCACACAAATCAACATTATATTTATTTTTAGCTACTGTAACATCTGCAACAGGATCGTGCACCAATACATTAACACCATATTCTTTTAATTCATTATAAATATCAATAACTCTAGTATTACGCACATCCGGGCAATTTTCTTTGAAAGTTAAACCTAAAATACCTATCTTAGTATTTTTAACTGAACATCCCAGATGAATTAATTGTTTAATGGTTTGTTCAGCAATATATTTTCCCATATTATCATTAACACGCCGTCCTGCTAAAATAACTTGCGGATGTAAACCAATTATATCTGCTTTATGAGTTAAATAAAAAGGATCAACGCCAATACAATGCCCACCAACTAATCCAGGAGTAAATGGTAAAAAATTCCATTTGGTTCCTGCTGCTTTTAATACTTCCATAGTATCAATATTTAATTTATTAAAAATCAAAGCCAATTCGTTAACTAAAGCTATGTTTAAATCACGCTGAGTATTTTCAATTACTTTAGCAGCTTCAGCAACTTTTATACTAGAAACTTTATATACACCAGCTTCGACAACACTACCATAAACTTCAGCAACAATATCCAGCACCTCTGCGTTCTGACCAGAAACCACTTTAGTAATTTTAGTAAATGTATGTTCTTTATCCCCTGGATTAATTCTTTCTGGTGAGTAACCAATAAAAAAATCTTCGCCACATTTCAAACCGGATTCCTGCTCTAAAACCGGAACACATTTTTCTTCTGTGGCTCCCGGATAAACTGTTGACTCATAAACAACAATATCGCCTTTTTTAAGTTGTGCACCAACTATCGCTGAAGCTCTTAGCAATATATTTAAATTTGGTTGTTTAGCTTTATCAATTGGCGTAGGAACTGCAATAATATGAAAATCTGCTTGTTTTAAGTCTGTCATCGTAGAAGTAAAATGAATATCAGCTGTTTTAAGCTCCTCGGCATCTACCTCACCAGTCTCATCAATATTTTTGCTTAATTGGTCAATTCTAACTCTATTAATATCAAATCCAATCACATGACATTTCTGCCCAAAAGCCACAGCTAATGGCAAACCAACATAACCAAGACCGATTACCGAAATTGTTCTATTTTTGACCATAAAATGACGCCCACTTGTATTACTTCATCTCTATGGTGCCCAATATTACACTATTTACTTTGTGCACGTCATATTTTTCTTCGGCAATTTTCCGGCTTTCCTTTCCCATTACTGATATCAATTCGGGTCGCAAAATAAATCTCTCCATAGCAGCAGCCAACTCTTCTGCATCTCTAGCTGGAACCAGATAGCCATTCAATCCATGTTGTACCGTTTGTCTACATCCAGGCACATCCGTAGTAATAATCGGCCTCCCCATAGCCATCGCTTCCAAAACTGATTTTGAAGTACCTTCCCTATATGATGGTAATACATATACAGAAGCTGAACCCATGGCTGGACGCACATCATCAGTCGTTTCCAAAAAATCAACTATACCTTCTTGCTTCCACTGGTCTACAAGATTTTTCTTTATTAACGCCGGATTAAGTTTATCTTCCCAACTTCCCAGCAATTTAAATTTGACTTCTGGATATTTTTGTTTGATTATTTTTGCCGCTTGCATATACTCCATTACGCCCTTATCTTTTAACAATCGCGAAATCAACAAAAAGCAACGATAATCAGGAAATTGTTGCAAAGGAAACTCATTAATATCGACCCCAGATCCATTAAGTAAAACCGTGTGCTCTTTATTAACAATTTTTTTATTTACAAATAAAAGCAAATCATCTTGATTTTGGAAAAAAACTTTTCTATTTTGACTAAATGCTAGTTTATAAAGTCTTTTCGCGAAAAAACGGATAAATTTTCTTTTAAGATTATTGCCGGTAAAAACATAACCTAAACCAGTCATTACTGAATAAATGTTTTTTACCTTCGCTAAGCGAGCAGCAATGGATCCATAAATATTTGGTTTTATGGTATAATTTATCACTATATCAGGAGATATTTGCTTAATATGCTTTAATAAACTAAATAAAGAAATAATGTCTCTTATCGGACTAATGCCGCCCGGCTGCATATCAATAGGGATAAATTCTATATTTTTCTTTTTTAATTTTAAGGCTATCTTATCGTCATTTGCAGCACAAGTAATTACAGAATATCCATGGTTTTTTAAGCTTGATATCAAATTTAAACGATACGTAAGTATATTTCGAGGATGATTAACAACAATTAAAACTTTTTTCGTCATTGTTTAAATACCACACTTTTAATTTTTGCTACATATGATATTAAAACAGGCATTCCAAACAAAACCAATATCCAATCAGATAACATCTGATGACGCAACGCCGTTCCATAATTATTAACCCCAAAAGCCCACACAGTCGTTATCAATAAATATATCAAAAGCATACAAATACGCATATTTCTTTGTAAATCTTTTTTGATAAAAATATCTACCACACAGCACGCCAATAAAACCGCTTTAAACCACGAATATAACATAATAAAAAGATTAAGTTTAAAATTCAATTCCCATGGAAATGGACCAAACAAATAATAGACCCAAAACTTACATAAAGAAACAAACACCGTATAGTATGATGATGGATTAAAATAAACGTGATAAAAAGTATTTCCACCAACTTGTGCTAAATATCCATGTACATCCAACATAAATGCAACCATTCTATGGAAAAACCCACCAACTATATTTGCAACCGACATACTATGTAAAAAAATCCCACTAACTATATTTACAACTGACATATTTATTTTCGATGTGTTTGCCATACCTGATGTCTTCGACGCGCTTACTTTATTTAACGTAAGTGGTATGTTGTTAACAAATTTAAACTGCATATGACCAATCAATAAATGTTGTAACGCTATAAATAACAGGGTTAACAACAAAGAATAAATCAATGCCTCAATCATCTTTCTATTAAATGCTCTTGAAATAAAAAAAGAAAATAAACAAACTAATCCGGGTGCAATCATCCTTAATCCAACATGAAACATCCCCATAAAAAGAGGTGATAGCAACATAAAGATGAAAAACATAATGTTATTGGATTTTTTAGTCATTAGATACACACCAAAATATATGGTTAACAATAAAAATAGTAATTGCAACGACTCGCGTAATTCTACTGACCCCCATATCATATAAGTTGGAATTAAGCCTAAAATTAATAAAGTTAATATCCGATGTTTTTTAATTTCAAATAACTTTTGCAAACTAATTAAAATCACACAACTAAATGAAAATGCTAAAACTGATAATTCTTGGCCTAATAACTTTGAATGTCCCAAGTAAAATAAACGTGATAAAATATAAATATAAAAATTAGCATCTAAAATGTTACTAATATAATTCAAATGACCCAAGGATACCGCAATTGCTTTAGAGTGAAAAGATGCGGCATCAGAATCAGCCCCAGGAAACAAATAAAAATAAGCATTTGTTATCGATGCTAAATTATGCAGAATTATAATAAAAATCACAGCAAAAAGTAATTTTTTATTTTCCCGTAGTTCTTTTATAAATAGAAATGGAACAAATGTAAGCCACACAAAAATCCAACCTGCTAAATCTTTTGCAACAAAAGCACCAATTAGCACAGCAATAAATAAAAGACCCAACAAAAAATAGACATAATTGTTTTTTATTACTTTAACTTCATACATGCTTATTTAACCATAACTGAAACATTAATACAGCCCATAAATGATGCTGCCAATTCCTTTTGCCCGACAAATGTTCTCGCCATTTTCGCATAATTGGTTCTGGATTTAAATAGCTTTCTTGCAGTAATCTGTCTTCATTGATTAAATTTTCAGCCCAATCCTTTAATGACCCACGTAGCCAACTATCAATTGGCACTCCAAACCCCATTTTTGGTCGTTCAATCAGTTCTTTGGGCACGTATTGATATAAAATTTCTCGCAATAGCCATTTGCCTTGGTTGTCGCGAATTTTCATAGATAATGGCAATTGCCATGCAAACTCTATTAACCGATGATCTAACAAGGGAACTCTAGCCTCAAGACTAACCCCCATACTTGCTCTATCCACTTTGGTTAAAATATCATCTGGCAAATAGTGTATTAAATCCCAAAACATTATCTGCTCAGTAAAATCACGCAAACCCTTTGAATTATCATATAGGCTATCTTGCAAATTACTATCTTTTACTAAATCAAGCGGGGTATCCCAGAGCGAGATTAATTTTTGATACAACATCCCAGGGTTTTGCTCCGCCAAAACATTTGCTAATTTATGTAATTTATCTCCCGGCAATTGTACCATTAATTTTTTTGGCAGAATGCAAGTTAATGAGGAAAAAATCTTATCCCAATTTTGTGGAGAAATTGATCGCAAACCAACAGCAAATAATTTACGCACTGGCAACGGACAAAATTTGATTTTATCCCAAATGTTTTTCCCCAAAAAATAGCGATTATAACCACCAAATAATTCATCCCCACCATCACCGGATAAACTCACCGTAACATTTTGTCTGGCTAATTGACTCACTAAAAAAGTTGGAATTTGTGAAGAATCCGCAAATGGCTCATCATATAATGAAGGCAACTTAGGAACAACTTTCATCGCATCTTCAGGAGAAACATATAACTCTGTGTGCTCAGTTTTTAAATGTTGCGCTACTAATTTAGCATGCTGTGCCTCATTATATTGATCTTCGGTAAAACCGATACTAAATGTTTTAACTGGTTTACTGCTTTGTGACTGCATCACAGCAGTAATCAAAGATGAATCAATCCCGCCGGATAAAAAGGCGCCCAAAGGTACGTCCGCAATCATGCGTAATTTGACTGAATCATTTAATATCTGTTGCAATTGCTGAATTGCATCTTGTTTAGAAATATCCAATCTTGGCTGTTGTGCAACTTCTAAAGCCGACCAATACGAAATAGGATCGGTTAAAAAATTTTTTTCTCTTGATTTAATGGTTAATATAGTTCCCGGTAATAATTTATAAATGTTTTTATAAATCGAATAAGGAGCCGGAACATAACCATATTGAAAATATAATGCCAAAGCATCACGATCTATCGTTGTATTAAAATGCGGATGCAAACGTAATGCTTTTAATTCTGAACTAAATAAGAATGTTCCATTGTGCCAACCATAATAAAGCGGTTTTATACCTGCACGATCCCGAACTAAATGTAAAAGTTTTTCTTTTTTATCCCATAAAGCAAATGCAAACATACCATTAAATCTTTTGACTGCATTCTGCAATCCCCATTGCGAAATAGCTGCCAACATAATTTCTGTATCAGAATGCCCGCGAAATTTGTGATTTAATTTTTCTAATTCCGAACGCAATTCTGCAAAATTATAAACTTCGCCATTAAAAACTATAACATAACGGCCACAGGCAGATTGCATCGGTTGGTGCCCTTCTGCTGATAAATCCAAAATGGACAAACGCCGATGACATAAAACAACATTATGATTGTCAGAAATCCAATAGCCTGAATCGTCCGGACCTCGATGCACAAGTGCATCAACCATACGCTGAATTACTGCTTTATCATCAAGCTTAGTATTGTTTATATAACCTACTATTCCACACACTTATTTAGCTAACTCGCAATATAAATTTTGATATTGATCAACCACTGTAGCAATAGAATATTTTTTTGCAATATAATCACGCATGATTTTGCCGATTTTTCTACGCTCAGTCATATTCGTATCCAAAACTTGCAATACTTTTTGCGCCAATTTTACAGAATCCCGAGGCAGCACCACATAATCACTATCGCCAACTATTGTCGCAGAATCACCAACATCGGTAACCACACAAGGAACTTCACACGCCATTGCTTCACCGATCACATTTGAAAACCCCTCAGACACTGAAGAAGAAACCAACACATCAAATGATGGCAATATTTTTGGCACATCGTTTCTTTCGCCCAACAAAAAAAACTTATTTTGCAGATTTAATTTATCAATCAAATCAATTAGCGCAATATTATTCCGATCAATATTTTTTCCACAACAAACAAAATAAACATTTAAATTTTGCGATGCAATTATTTTTGCTGCTTCAATAAAATTTGGGTAATCTTTATCTGCATCAAATCGCGCCATCATACCAACCAATAAACTATTATCAGGTAATTTTAATTCTGTACGAATATTTTTATAAGATTCGCTATCAAACCTGAACAAATTCATATCAAACCCGTTAGAAATAACTTCTATTTTAGATGGCTTATAACCAAACTTCGTGTGCAAATCAGCCGTAGCTTTAGCGCAACAAATAATTTTTTGCGGAATAAACTTAGATAACCAAGCACAAATTTTTGCTACAACTATTGTACTACGCTTCATTCTATTTTTATTTATACAGCCATTACGAATATTCCATATTAATTTAACATCTTTAACAAACAAAGAAGCAATCGCCCCTAATAAATCTGCATGATACATCCAAGTTTGTAACACATCGGGGGAATCGTCCCGCAGCCATTTGATTAATTTCATTATTTTATCAAATAAAAACACATTTTTGTTCACGCCCAAACTGCGTACTTCTATACCTAACTTCTGAATTTTTTTGCCAATTTCGCCAACATCAGTTAATGATATAACTTCCATCTCAAACCGATCATGATCGCATGTAGATAATAACTTATACAACATCATTTCTGCGCCACCAGTATTTAAACCCGTTATAATATGCGTAACTTTTACTTTATTACGATTGATCAAGTCAATTCACCTACTTTAAACACTATCATAAAGACCTATTAATTTTTCGCTCCACCTATCATACGAAAAATCACTTTCTACTTTTTTCAATACTTGTCTAGACATTTCAACATACTCATGCTGATCTATTTCAAATGCTTTTGTCATTGCATCATGAAACGCCGCTTCAGAATGATCAGCAACAAACCCAGAAACACCATCATCAACAATTAGATCCGACCCTGATACCCTGGATATAATCGGCACAACCCCATATGACATCGCTTCCAGTAATGCGTTATTTAAATAAACTATATCAGAAGGTAAAACAAAATATTTGGCTCTCAAGTAAAATTGCTCGGGATCTATATAGCCAAATACTTGCAAATTTTCAGGAGAATTATTTTTTGCAAATTCTTCTTCCTCTGAAGAATGATCACCTTTAGCATTTTCCAATAAACCAAGCATTGCATTATTTGTTTTCGAAAAATCTTGGCCTGAAAGAACATTAACAAACCAACCACTTTTCCTTTCTGGGATTAATCGATTAACCCACAAAAAATCTATATCTCTTTTGCGATCAGACTGACAATTCTTTTTAACAATGCAATTTGGCAAAAAAAACACATGCTTAATGCCCCACCGATCAAAATAATCCTTCATGTAAAATTCTCGATACCAAACCATATTTGAAAACTTATATAATAACCACATAGATATTTTAGTTAAAAATGAAAAACGATCAAAATACAACAAATCTCCTCTTTCAACTACAATCACTTTTAATTTAAAAAGCTTGGATAAAAACAAATAAAAAAGAGCAAATCGACCTCTAACATATATCTCGGCATGATTTAATTGACTATGATTTTTACGCAAATAAGTATATATCTGCACAATCCTACGCAATAAGCCCTTTTTTAAGGAAAATAAATTATTACCAAATGGAAGATTTTTTCTCGAATCTCCTAAACAATCAACAGTAAAAACATCTGCGCTAATATCGTGCTTGTTAAGACAGTTTATTTGCAAGATATTTTTTTTGGAAAAATTGTCGATGCCAAAAATAGCTATTTTCTTTTGCATAATATATGATATGTTTTTATTACCAACTCTCTAAAAAACTTATCTGATCTATAGCAATCATGTGGTATTGGCTTTTGTCGTAAAATATTTTTAAATTCACTTTCGGTGAAATTTAACTTTTTTACCACATAATCAAAATCATTGTTGAGTTCTTTTGGATCATACAAAGGTTGTGCCAACTCAGTAAGCGCTTCATCTCGTGAAATTTCTCCGTTACGTATCAACGCTGAAAGATGCGCTTTTCTTTTATCAACCCCAAATTTTGTAGGCAATATATGCGCTTGGTAAAATTTGGTAAAAACTGATTCATAATGTTTGCCGCCATAATATTGCCAGTTTAATTCTTTAGTTAAAATTCTCATCGCATCATTTTTACAATAACGAATATTATTTAAAGGCATTATGACTTTAAATGGGCTTTTAAATCTATGTAATAAGAACTTTGTAAAACCATATACCGGAAATGTTTTCAGCTTACGCTCGCCAAATTTATTGTGAATTGCGCGAATATTTATTAAATCACTTTTTGCCCATACCCATGAAGCTGGCATGCCATACTCTGTTGCTTTATTTACGCCACTAAAAACGTATTTTATCTTATGCTGTTTTGCGATTTTAAACATTGCGGCGGTAATTGCATGATCAGTTAACATTTCTATATCAATTACTGAAGCTTTTAAAAAAGCACGCTGTAGATCTTTAAACTCTTCCCAATTAATCACATACGTATATAAATCAAAATTTAATTTATTAACTATATTATTGATATTCTGTACCGACAATTCTGAATTCCAGCCATTATCAAAATGAACTACCAAAGGATTTAAATCCATTTTGCTAACTAAATATGCAACATAAGAACTATCAACTCCGCCACTAATTCCTATTAAACAATTATATTCATCATTTGCAGTTTCTTTTTTGATTTTTGTCGCTAATGAATCAAGATATTTTTTTTCATCTTCAGATGTAATTTTTTTTAATCTGCCGTACTCTGCCTGTATTTCTAAACAATAATTGCATATACCATCTTCGTTAAATTTTATATCTGGATCTGTAGTATCCATTACGCAATTTGAACAAATTTGTATATTATTCATTTTTGTTACTCACCAATAAAAAATTCTTTCAATTCTGACTGCGCAGGATAATTAATTAAAACCGCTCTGTGCTTGCCTTTAAACACAAATAAACTACCAGCAGCAAATGCAGAAATATCAGTCATTTGTTTAGCCCGAACCATGTCTGTAATGCTACCAGCACCACCACAAGCAATCACTGGTATTGTAACTACCGAAGCAATCTTCGCTAACAATTTTACATCATAACCAAGCTGAGTGCCATCCCGATCAACTGAATTTATCACGATCTCCCCAGCACCTAATTCCTCGACCTTCTTAATATATTCAAATAAATTCAAATCCGATTTAGTCTTACCGTTATTCTGCATTACATGATATGAACCTAATAATCCCTTATGCACATCAACCGTAACCACAATGCTCTGCGAACCAAATTTTTGTGCGCAATTTGCTATAAGCTTAGGATTTTTGATCACTGCGGTATTTAATGATATTTTTTCTACCCCTAAAGAAAACAATTTTTCAGCATCATCAATCGACTTAATCCCACCACCATAACAAAAAGGAATAAAACATTCACTACAAATTTGAGCAAGATAATCAAAATCAGGACTTCTATTTTCACGAGACGCAGAAATATCTAAAAAAATAATTTCATCCACAAATTTATCGTTAAATATTTTAATTGCATTAATTGGATCACCAACGTATCTAGCATCTTTAAATTTTACAGTTTTTACCAAACCTCTCCCATCTAATAACAAACATGGGATTACTCTAATCTTAAGCAATTGTTACTCCTCAATAGTAACTGCTCGCACTGCGTCATCCCGCGACCCTGTTAGTTGATCGCGGGATCCAGGAAACATTTATTTGCTGGATCCCGCGGTCAAGCCGCGGGATGACGGTGAGCAGTTCCCCTCAATGAATGATTGTAAAAAATTCATTCCATATTGATGACTTTTTTCCGGATGAAATTGCACTCCAAAAATATTTTCATGCTGAAAAGAAGATACAAAATTATATCCATAATCAGTAGTAGTCATAATATCTTCCGGAAGATTGCAAGCCACATGATATGAATGCACAAAATAAAATCTTACTTCATCATTAATTTTTTTAAAAAAATCTTTGTTTTTATTTACATTAACAAAATTCCATCCAATATGTGGCAAACGTAATTTTTCTGTACTAATATCAAATTTAAATTTGACCGTCCGTGCATCAATCCAACCAAAACCTGGCAGCTTGCCCTCCTCGCTAGATTTTGTCATTAACTGCATGCCTAAACAAATTCCAAGAATGGGTGTTTTTTTATCTAGCACAATTCGATTTAAATCTTCAACCAGATCGATACTTTTTAATTTTTGCATCGCGCTATCAAATGATCCAATTCCTGGTAAAATTAACTTGTCCGCTTCTTTAATTACATTAATATCAGATGAGGCTATTGCATCAACACCTATTTTCTTCAGCATATTTAATACTGAACCTATATTGCCAATACCACAATCAATTACTGCTATCATAAATTTACCATTAATATATATTGATCGTAAAAACCTTTAACCATTGACCAAAATTAACAACTCTCCATAACCATGGGTCGTATGTAACTTTACCGGCTATAATTTTATCACTCATCATCTTGACAACATTTTTAGATAAAAATCCGCCAGCATATTTAACCGCATCATCAACAAGCTTTCTAAATAAATCAGGATTCCTTTTAACCCACATTTCTTCTGAGGTTGCAAAACCTATTTTATCTCTTCTATCTTTAATTTTCTGCGGCAAAACATTGCTTAATGAATTCCTTAAAATCTTTTTCGTCAGTGCTTTTTTAATTTTATAATTATCAGGACAACCTAAAATAAATTCAACCAAGCGATAATCTAAAAACGGGGCCCTACTCTCAATGGAATGACACATAGAATCACGATCCGCCCAGTGCAACTGTACTGGCATGCTTGTGTGTGATAATAAAATTTGCGAATAATCACTCAGAGAACTAGCTGCTTCAAATTGTTCATCAACTGGATTATTCTTAGATGGAAAATCAAAAACAATATATTTTTGTGCTTGTTTAAGCAATTTTCTATTGCGAATAAAGTGTTTTAGTTTCAATGGACAAAGTGAACGTAATAACAAGCGTGAACCATATTTGCAGCATTTTTTTAACAAAAACATTTCTTGAGCAAAATTAAAAAACTTATATTCATTAAGCAAATATCGTAAATTATTTTCAAAAAAACTATGATATCCACAAAGTAGCTCGTCCGCCCCATGACCATCTAATGTAACCTTAACCGACGTTGTCGAAACCAAATTAAACACACTCCATTCAGCAAAAATACTGGTTCCCAAAAAAGGCTCATCTTGATGCCAAGTCATTTCATCTAAAACTTTAAATAAATTATCGACTTCTGGATATATATAGTGAGCATTAACCCCTGTGACATTAACAACCTCTTGCATATAATCAATTTCATCAATCTTTTTATCATAAGACCTTGCGGAAAAAGTATTTTGCCGATAATTTTTATTATCATTTTTTAAAATTTTATTCGCCATGCATACGATCGAAGAAGAATCCAAACCCCCAGATAAAGCACTGCCAACATCCACATCAGATCTTAAACGCAACTTTACCGCATCATGAAACAAATCGCGAAAATGCTCACAAGCTTCATCGAAAGGTAAATCTATTTTTTGCGGATTTAAATTATACCATCGCTCAATTGGTAAAGATTTTGCGGCAATATCATCAAGTCTAACCTCAACACATTCACCGCCCATTAATTGATAAACCTCGGAAAACATAGTTTCATTATCATAATCACTTAAACCAAAAACCAAAAAATCATAACCTTTTTGATGGTTTAATTTAGCATCCCAGCCAGGCAGCACGGTAAATTGTTTTATTTCCGAAGCTATCGCTAAAAATCCTGCTGGTGAAAACCAATAATAGCATGGCTTTTGTCCAAACCTATCCCGCGCAATAAATGTTTTTTTTGCGATACAATCATAGATAACAAAAGAAAACATACCATTAAATTTACTAAGACAATTCTTGCCCCATTCAATATATGACTTTAAAACAACCTCTGTGTCCGTCGAAGAATTAAACGTATAACCCTTTGCCTGCAACTCTTTCCGTATTTCAATATAATTATATACTTCTCCATTAAAGATAATTAAATACCTATCATTTTGTGCAACCATTGGTTGGTGACCAGATACAGAAGTATCTAAAATGGTTAAACGACGATGCCCCAAAGCAACTTTTGCTTTATTTCTATTACATCTTGTTAAAGAAATTTCTTTTTGTGTGTCACACCCACCAAAAAATTCAACTTTTCCAACACAATCTACAGCAGCATATCCTTCATCATCTGGACCACGATGACGTACAATGTTGGTCATTTTTTCTATATATGACGCAACATTAATATCTGTAAAACTAAATAAAGCAGCTATGCCACACATATAAAAAACCTCATTCGCATTTTTCTAACGGCGACATATAATATTTTAAATCTCTTGTTTTTGCAAAACCACCTTTAAAATCTAGCAGCCACTTTTTTATGAAAAACATTTTATCCCTTAAACTAATTGGGATTGGTTCATCGCCGTTAATTGAAGATGTCTTTTCCAAAAACCAATCATAATATCCAAACTCCTTTAAAGCATCTACAAATGAAATCTTAGCTAAATCAAATTTTTCCGCGTATCCGGTTGAGATCTTATAATTCATCAATGACTTCAGCCATGTCAATTCGCTAACACAGAAGTTGCTTTTATTTGCATTAGCTATTATACCATGCTGCTTGATTGACCATGTTGGTAGTTTCACTTCAAAAATTGCCCTATATTTATTATTAGCATAACTTTTTTCGATCTCATTTGCAGATAAATCCACGCCCAATATTCTTTGCATTATATCGCTAATCATTGAATATGGTTTACTAACAAGATCTTCATATTTAACTAGAATGACATTCGGATTTGACTTGTATTTGACATATTTGGCAACTTCTATTAACCAAGTGCCTAATGCTATATATGGAGAAAAATCTCTTTTTTTAAGTGACAAATACACATATGCAGGATTTCTAACAACATGGATAAAATAAGATTTAGGAAAATTCTTCAAAAATTCTCCTATGCATGTTATATTTTGCGGCGTTTTTTCAAACACAACTCCTTCTGTATTTTTATTTCTTAATACTAAAAAATTATATGCGAATTTATTGATAAATTCTGTTAAGCTATTTGACTTTTTTAATAATTCTAAAAAATTTTTTTCTCCAATCCCATAACACGGTAACTGTGAAAAATCTATACGACTTCCTGATGTGTACAAAGAAGATATTGAAGATCTGATGTGCGGATTTAATTTAAAATTATCAAAATTATATATTTTATTATTACACAGTAATCCAAGTTCAGGACCACATGCCGAATAGTCAGTACTATCCAAAAGATCCGCCAAAAAAGTACTTCCGGAACTTGGTGAATTACCAACTAAAGCTAACACGCTCCTTCCTCCTCTTAACCAAAATTGACACACAAACAAGAAAATTATAACACAAATAATAAATAGCAGCCGATACCGATAATGCGATAATCATATGCATCAATGTATCTGAAAATATATACATAGCAAAAAATCTAAGTGTGATTGAAAATACTCTCAAAAAAAAGGAAATTTCTTGTAAATTCATAATAGAAAAGCTATTGCTAATAGGCACATTTAAAAACTCAAAAAATTTCCAAACTATTAATATTTGCATGATATGCCCAGTAACTATCCATTTAGATCCAAGCAACAGCGGTATAATATATGGAGCACCAACAACCACAATAATTACCGGAACAATAATAATCCATAATAACTTTAACAAAGTTTTCTTATATACTATAAACAACTGCTCTATCCCTTCATGATATGCCTCAGAAGCAACTTTCAAAAATACTTGACTCATTGCTGATGTAATCAAAGTTAACGGCTTATTTAATAGTAAAAATGCCATTATATAATAACCAACTTGTTGCATGCTAAAATATTTTGACAACATAAAAATTGGAAGTTGTATTGCAAATGTATTTAAAAATACTGATACTGTCTCTATAAGCGGGAATTTTTTATATTTCCTTGCAACAAAAAAGATGCGCTTTTTATTTATATCCCAATTAATAATATTTTTTTTGAAAATCAAAAAGATGACGACTGCTCTCCCTACAATTTGATTAACAAATAAAGCAATGTATGATGGAGATAATATACCTGTGATTAAATTTAACCCTTGCGTAACAATCGCTTGATATATTAGATATATGGAATATTGATTATATTTTTTTCTAGCCACCAAAAAAAACTGCAGCAATTGTAATAATCCAAAAGCAAAATAACCGACACAGACAAGATATATATATTTTGCCATATATCCAACATTAAAAAAAGCCAGAATACTTTTACCTGCTATTAAAATAACTAATACAAAACATAATGTTGTAATGAACAATAATATTAAAGCCAAATGTAAAATCGCATCAGATTCCTTTCTTTTGGCAATTACCATTGAAATTTCATACTGAAGAGTAGATATAATGCTGAACACAGTTATCATGGATACTATAAGTTGCATTTCTCCAAAAGCACCAGGATGAAACAATCTGCTTATAACAGGTAAAACCAATATTGGAATTATGCTTGCCAATGCGTCGCCAGAAAATAACTTTAATGAATTAATAGCAAAGTCATCGTTTAATATTTTTTTCAAGAAATTCTTTTTCATAATTATTTATGATTTTTAACCTCATCAAGCATAATTAATTTGCGAATAGATAAATGATGCATCACTGTGCCAACTGACTGAATTATAGAGTCATCATTAGTATTTAAAACTATATCTGCATCCGTAGGAATTTCATAATTAGCTGAAATTTCTGTAAAATTTTCCAACTGCTGTTGGTCAGCTTTATGATATAATCCTTTTGTATCTCTTGCCACGCAAACATCTAATGAAGCATTTACATATACTTCAACAAATTTATCCTTTCCTATATAATCTCTAGCTCTATCGCGCATTTCTCTATATGGAGAGATACAAGAAACTATTACAATAACGCCCGTATCTTGGAGAATTTTTGCCACCTCCATAATTCGCCTGATGTTTTCATTACGATCTTTACGACTAAAACCAAGATCTGAATTTAATCCATGCCTAACATTATCTCCATCCAACCAACAAGTTAAATAACCGCGTTGATACAATTGCTTTTCTAACTGCGTTGCTATTGTAGATTTACCTGAACCCGACAATCCAGTAAACCAAATTACAAAACTTTTTTGCGATAACAAGTCACATTTATCACTATAAAATATTTCACTTTGATGCCACACGATATTCTTTGTCATAAAAAGTTATGCTCTTCAAGTGTATGTATAATTTTTTGCTGTTTGTCCTTCTCATTAAAATTAAGCTGTAAATCATAATCAACATGCTTGCGTTTTTTATCACCAATCCAGATGGAAAAAACATTTTCACAATTCGTTGTTTCTTTAATTAAATCTATTTCAGATTGGCCAAATCCAATAGCTGTAACAACAACTAAATTCCCTGCATCTAGTAAAATATTTAACACTTCACCAAACCTACGCAAATGCTCAAAAGATGAATCTGCATCAGTCCCTTTGATATCAGCATCAACCCCATAAACCACATTTCCTATTCCCAGAAAATAAACTTTTTTCCCTAGGGAAAATAATTCTTTTTCCAAGTTCTTAGCTAATGCTTTTCGACCCGTATTTTTTTCGCCAGTTATAATAATCAATAATGGATTCTGACCATATTTATCAGCTCTTTCTTTACGGGAAATCTCACTAGTTATCCAATGTGCATTTCTAACGTGAATTTTATCACGAACCCAAGATATATCGTTATTTAACCCTTGCTGCACAATTCCACCACCAGCAATATCATAATTATCAACTATCACGAATCTGCTGGTTATTTGATTATCACTAGCTAAATCAAAAGCTATTGGAACACGCAATTTTAAAATACATTCGGCTGCTTCATTACATTTCACACAATCATGTTGCTTTTCTTCTAAAGAAGCAGCATTAATTACTTTGAGTATTTTTTCTAACCTAACTTTTACTTTCGCAGAACCTAACTTCAAAAAATAATCTTTACCAAACTGTAATGAATTTTTCCCCAGCCAAAATAAACTAACACGAATTTCAGAAGAAACAATCGGTTTAGATATATCTTCTTTAGATATCAATTCCCCTCTTTTTACATAAATCTGTTCTTTGAGTACAAATCCCGCTGCGTCTCCTGTGTTAACGCTCTTTTGTCCTGGTGCATTAAATAACTCAATCGAAGCCACTTCGCTTTTTTTACCCGACGGATAAAAATGCACAATATCATCTGCGTTTAAGCAACCAGTCTCAACTTTTCCTACAATAATTCTTCTATCATCTCCAAATTCCGTAAATTTATATACATCTTGAACAAACATCCTAAACGGTTTTTCCTCTAAAGATTTTTCCTTATCAAAACTATCCAAAATGCTTAAAACCGTATCACCTTTATACCATGGTAAATTATTTGATAAACTTGCGATACAATCACCCTTCATGCCACTTACAGGAATAAAACTTATAGGGTTCATATTAATCTGTTTTAAAAAATTTTTATATTCGCAAACTACTTGATCAAACCTGGATTGGCTATAATTTACCAAATCCATTTTATTTACCAAAATCACTAATTTTTTAATTCCAAGCATTGATAACATATAACCATGTCTACAAGAATTTTCCTGAACCCCTTCATCAGCATCAATTACCAACAAAGCTGCCTCAGCACTCGCAGCTCCAGTTACCATGTTTCTTAAAAATTCAATATGCCCCGGTGCATCTAGAATCAAATACTTACGTTTTTCAGTCTGAAAAAAACATCGCGCTGTGTCAATAGTAATTCCTTGTGCCTGCTCATCTTTCAAAGCGTCAAGCAAAAAAGCATATTCAAAAGGTTTAGAATTTTTAGCACATAAATTTTTTACTGCTTTTAGTTTACCGTGCGGCAAGCTATCTGTATCTGCTAACAATCTTCCAATAATTGTACTCTTACCATGATCAACATGTCCGACAATAACTACATTCATTCTCTCTTCTTGCATTACATATATCCTTCGCGCCTAAGTGTCTCCAGACCACCACCATCTTCTTTATCCTGAGATCTTCCAGAACGCTCCGCAATATTAGAAAACTTACCACTTCTTAATTCTGTAATAATATCATCTACATTTTTCGCATTAGAATCTACAGGCTGTGTGCAAGGATAACACCCTAAAGAACGATATCGCTTGCCACTGCCATTATCATAATATAGAGATACCGTTGGAATATTTTCACGCTTAATGTATTCCCAAATATTTAGCTCTGTCCAATCCAATAATGGATGAATACGAACATGTGTGTCTGGTGCAAAATCCGTTTTAAATTGATTCCAAAATTCGGGCGGCTGGTTTTCAATATTCCAGTCATTATTGTAGTCTCTTGCAGAAAAATATCTTTCTTTTGAACGACTGCCTTCCTCGTCAGCACGCACACCAACAATAACTCCTGTATAAGGATCATTATTATCATCTACAACATACTCGCCAATTGTATGATCTAAACGATATCTAACGCCAGCTCCACTCAAGGTACGCTGCAAAGCTTCGGTTTTTAGCGCACGACAACATTTAATACGATTAATCTTACCATCAGGAAAAGTTTGTTTAGATTCAAGAACTTGCTCATTTTGACCATAGATCATATTTAGCTTCCATATTTTAGCTAAATGATCCCGATACTCAATCATCTCGGGGATTTTGTATCCAGTATCTATATGAACCAAAGGAAAAGGCACATGCCCAAAAAAAGCCTTTTTCGCCAACCATAAAAGCACCGTGCTATCTTTGCCGATAGACCACAACATACAAAGATTTTTAAACTGACTATAAGCTTCCCGTATTATATAAATGCTCTGATTTTCCAACTGCTTTAATCGGTCCAAGACAACCTCCGTAATAATCAGAATGGGTAATAAAAATTGGCAAATATTTTACCAGTAATTTCCTAAAGCAACAATAAAAAATATAATTCTAAAAACAAAATACCGTTATATTTAAGGTTTATTCAACATCCTTAATTAATCTAAGCAACTCACTATGTATATAACAATTACTTGCTACTATACCGTTAACAAATTTTAAGTTTTCACTACAATATCTTAGCTCTTTACCATAAAAGTCTGTGATCATTCCTCCTGCCTCAAATAAAATACAGTGAGATGCACAAATATCCCATACCATTAAAGGAGTAATTCTTATTGAAGCATCTGCTGTTCCATTTGCAATCGCACAATATTTAACAGCGCTTCCCTTATGAATAACATTCACAATATTATTTTTATTAAAAACTTGTTTTAATCTGGGATCAAAATGTGATCGGCTAATAGATATATTGGCCTTTTTAAGGTTATTACATCCGGAACAATTTATTCTTCTATCATATCCGTTCTTCCGAACAAATGCACCAACACCTCGAATTGCATAATAAATCTCATTATATGCCGGAACAGACACAACACCTAACAATGGCACACCATTTTCCACCAAAGCTATATTAATAGTAAACTCATCACTTCCAGATATAAATTCCTTGGTGCCATCCAAAGGATCGACAACCCAAAACTTATCATTTTGTGGCATTGTGAAATCACCTGTTTTTTCTTCAGATAAGATCGGATATGAAAAATGCTTTTGCAAGGAAGAAATAATAATTTCATTGGAAGACAAATCAGCTTGACTTAAAGGACTATTATCCGATTTTTTGGTGGTTACAAGAGACGAATTATTATGATAAAAAAACAAAATGCACTTTGCCGCATCATCGACAATATTTAAAACAACCTGCGCTATTATATCTAATGAATCTTTTTTATTCATCACTTTACAAAATCAATACTATATTAACATGAGTTATGGATAAGGATTTGCTGCAACCGCGAAATATTTGGCAATACTACGTTATTTTTTAATAAGTTAACTCGATGTAGAATAGCTACACCTTCGTTAACTTATCAAAAAATGCCTTGTCTTGTCAAATATTTCGCGCTTTCGCAACATCTACCTTTCTTTTGTCATAGAGTTACGTAATCCTTACCCATAACTCACGTTAAATTAAATCCTCAGACTGATGTTGCCAAAAATCGAAAAATTGCCACGCTCTTTCGTGAAAATAGTATAAAATTATTTTTGCGACAACTTCTATCATACTAATTGATGTTGCAAACACTACGCTGCGCGTTACAAAAAAACTTATCGCAAAAGTAGTCATTGTAGCCAATATTCTCCAGCTTAACGCTTTGGTGATTGACCTCAATCTTTTATCAATTATCATATAACTATACCCTATATTTCTCTAAAATATTTCTGTTAGTTTTTCAACAATAAAATTTTGTTGCTGTTCATCTAATCCAGAACTAAACGGCAAACTTAACACCTTTGCAGAAAGATCTTCCGCTACTGAACAATCACATTTTTGCAAAAAAGGTTTCTGCTTATGCAAAGGAACTGGATAATGGACAGCCGTTGGAATATCGAACTCTTGCAATTTTTTTCTTACTAAATCTCGATTTTTTACTTGGATTGTATACTGCGCATAAATATGTGTATTATGTGGCTCTACATATGGCGTAACTACAAAATCCTTTAATAATTCTGTATAACGTTGTCCAATTTTTTCACGCAGTTTAATTTCTTCTGGAAAAATTTTTAACTTTGCTAATAAAATTGCTGCTTGAATTGTATCTAATCGCCCATTAATTCCAATTCTGGTATGATGATAGCGCCGCTCTTGACCATGAATGCGAATTTCTTGCATGATTTTTGCTAATTCATCATCGTTAGTGAAACACGCACCGCCATCGCCGTAGCAACCCAGTGGTTTTGATGGGAAAAAACTAGTGCAAGCTACGGTAGATAAATTACAAGATTTTTTTCCTTTATATATCGCTCCAAAACTTTGTGCTGCATCTTCAATTACAAACAAATTATATTTTTGTGCAATCGCATTAATTGCACCATAATCAGCACATTGGCCATATAAATTTACTGGTATAATCAGTTTGGTTTTATCAGTAATGGCTTTCTCAATCTTTGTAATATCAATATTATAAGTTCGTGGATTAATATCTACGAAAACAGGTTTTGCCCCTAATAATGCAATAATTTCAGCGGTTGCAACAAAGGTAAATGGCGTAGTAATAACTTCATCTCCTGGCTTTATACCAAGAGCCATCATTGCAATTAATAATGCATCGGTACCGCTTGATACCCCGATACAATGTTTTACACCAACAAATTCAGCGAGTTTATTTTCCAACTCAAAAATTTCATCGCCCATAATATATTTATTATGTTCTAAAACATTAGCAATACGTCGTTTTACATCATTTTCTATCTTGCGATATTGTGATTTTAAATCAATGAATTCCACAAAATTTTCCCATAAAATTTTTTATGTACAGATGCCTTCATTATCTTTCCCTTATCTGCAGTTGTGACTTTAAATTATTAAATGTCATGAATTTAATCACCCTTCCTTAATTTACCATCACACAATATATATTGTATTCCTGTATGCGGACACGTTACTTTGCTATTACCTACCAACGGTAAATCTAATTGTTCACCAAATTCGCTTATCCAGCCAATCTGTTTTGCCGGAACTCCTACCACTAAAGCATAAGGTGGCACATCTTTATTAACCAATGCCCCAGCTCCTATAAAAGCGAATTCTCCTATAGTTACTCCACACACAATCGTACAATTTGCGCCTAAAGTAGCACCTTTTTTTACTAAAGTTTTTCGATATTCTTTTTTTCTGGAAATTGCAGAACGTGGATTATAAACATTGGTAAAAACCATACTGGGACCACAAAAAACATCATCTTCTAAAATAACACTATCATAAACTGAAACATTATTTTGGATTTTGACATTATTGCCAATCATTACTTTATTACCAATAAACACATTTTGGCCTAAACTGCATCCTTTGCCAATTTTCGCCTGGTTGCAAACATGCGCCCAATGCCAAATACGTGTGTTTTCACCGATTTGTGCCCCTTCATCGACAATTGCAGTTTTGTGTATTTGCAAACTCATTTAAATTAATACTCTAAAGGTAAAGCTATCTCTTTTTTATCTCTAGCAGAAAGATATGACGCGACCAACAATTCTAACGATTTTAATCCTTCTCGCCCATCAGTTTCAGGCTCTAATTCACCACGTAAAACCCTAATAACATTATCATAATAAAGCGAATGTCCAAAACCATAAACCGAGGTGGTTTGATAAGTTACATCAGCAATCGATTGATCTTCTGGATGCTCTTCAGCAAATTCCCAATGCTGAATTTCATTAACCGCTAAACCACCAACTTTTGCAGTGCCTTTTTCACCAATTACCGTGATAGAACCTTCTAAATTTTTAGGGTAAGTCAGCATGGTAACAGCAACAGAGCCCAATGCTCCAGAACGCCAACGTAAATTGACCACCCCGCTATCTTCAACCTCAATATTGCGCGCCAATGTGCCAGTCATAGCATGCACGCTTGCAACCGGTCCAACTAGCCAATCAAGCAAATCTATATAGTGGCTGGCCTGATTCATCAATGCTCCGCCATCAAATTCCCAAGTTCCCCGCCATTTTGCCTGGTCATAATAACTCTGCGGACGTGCCCATAGCACATTGACACAAACCATGTAAATTTTACCAAACCTTCCTTTTCTTATCGCTTTCTTTAACAATTGCAGCGTTGCATTATGACGATTCTGTTTAACTACAAACAATCGCACTTTGGCTTTATCACAGGCCTTAACCATAGCTCTGCCATCCTGCCACCGCGTTGCCATCGGTTTTTCAGAGATAACATGTTTGCCCGCTTGAGCTATCATAATCGTCTGTTTTGCGTGAATACCACTAGGGGTGCATAAGGAAACTACATCAGCATCCGATTCTTCAAGCAATTTCGCCAAATCGCTATATCCCTTGACTCCTGTGTTTGCCACTGCTTGTTCCAATGCTTTTGGATTATTGTCACAAACAGCTACCAGCTCCAAATCATCCGCATGCTTTTCAATTGAGACAAAGTGATTTTTAGAAATCCGGCCACAGCCAACTAAGGCAATCTTAATCTTTCGGTCTCTAATTATATGTAGCATTTTTTCAGACATAATATCCCTCTTTCAAGATACCCAGTAACTATAACGTAAGTTATAGCTAAACTCTTATAAATTGATGTAAATTAAAGAGGTTTGGGTTGTTTTTTTGACGACCTAGCGTCCATGGATGAAGACGCGGGAGGTACATGGATGTACCATGGGAGGAGAAAAAACAACCCAAACCTCTTTAATAAACAAATTTTGACTACATCAGTTTATAAGAAGTTAGCTATAACCTATTATGCAAAATATCATATTTCACTTAAAAGTCCATGATTATCAACAATTCCCAAGCAAATTAAAGGAAGAACTCAAATTGCCTTGAAATCATGAAAATGCCAGCAACATTAACAAGGATAAGTAGATTTAAACAAAACGAAAGTACCTAAATCGAAAAATCAATTACGTTTTGCATCAGGCAGCATTCAACAACAGCATCATTATCATTCATCCAAACACTGAAGCAAATGCGTAAATATTTTTTGTGAAACGAAATTAAAAGTGGCTGCAATATCCATTATTTGCTTTCTAAACTCATCAATTTCATCTTTAACAACAACCTTCCAAATTTTCTCGTGCTGAGTAACTATCTTACTTTCATGCGGATAAAATAATTCTTCATACATTTTTTCCCCCGGGCGCAAACCAACATACTCTACTTTTATATCTTCTCCTGGTTTTTTCCCTGATAGCCTAATCATCTGTTCTGCAAGATAATTAATCTCAATCAATTCCCCCATATTTAGCACAAACACATCACCACCTTCACCAAAACCACAAGCCTCCAATACCAAACTTACTGCTTCTTTAATAGTCATAAAATATCTTGTAATATCTGGATGAGTTACTGTTATTGGGCCTCCTACCGCCAACTGCGACTTAAATAACGGCACAACACTACCAACAGAACCAAGTACGTTTCCAAATCTTACTGTAATAAATTTAGTGGCAGAATGCACACTAAAATATTTACAAATCAATTCGGCTGTGCGTTTAGTCGCTCCCATAACATTCACAGGATTAACCGCCTTATCGGATGAAATCAAAATAAACTTATTAACCTTATGCTGGCTTGCAAGACTAGCCATTACATAAGTACCTAATGCATTATTTTTAATTGCTACATTTATTTGATTTTCTAACAAAGGCACATGTTTATATGCTGCAGCATGGAAAACTATTTCTGGAGAATGCTCTTCCATCACATCAGCAATAGACTCCCGATCAGTGACACTAAGAAGCAAAGCTAAGATCTCACATTCCGGACAGTTACGTTTTAATTCCATTTTAATATTATACAAATTGAATTCGCTATGATCGATGATAATCAACTGTTTCGGACATGCTGCCGCGATTTGCCGACATAATTCTGAACCAATTGAACCTCCACCTCCGGTCACAACAACCTTTTTATCAAACACCACTTTACGTACCGCATCAACATCTATCCGCACTTGATCCCGGCCTAATAAATCTTCTATAGCAACATCACGCAACTGATTAACTGTAACCCTGCCATAAGCCAAATCATTTACACCAGGCAAAGTTTGAAATGGTACCTGCGTATCCCGACATAAATCCACAATTCTCTTCATTGCTGCCGCGCTAATGGAGGTAATCGCAATCAATATTAAATCAACATTAAATTTTTTAACCAAAATATCAAGGTCTTTTGTGGTCCCCTCAATTTTAATGCCATGTAATTTTTGCTTTAATTTACTGCGATTATCATCGACAAATGCCACTGGCAAAAAACTACTTTTATTACGTAATAAATCTCGCACTAATCCATCGCCTGCTGTTCCTGCACCAATAATCAAAACCCTTTTATCAGGCACGCTTAGAAAACGCTTGTGATCTTTAAAATAACGATATAACAATCTCGCACCAGCCAATAAGGCTATCAGCAATAAAGAATACAAAGGAAATACCGATCTTGATATTAATTGCAGCTGCTTGGTCAAAAACAAAACCAATACCATAGCCAATACTGCAAACAACACCGACTTAATAATTTGGATCAAATCGTGAATAGACACATACCCCCACAACCCACGATAAAAATTAAAAATCACATAAAATACAAATTGGATAACTAAAACAAGAAGGAAAGTACTTTTAGCTATATGCAGATAATTCGCAGGTATAGAAAAAAGATTAAAACGCAAGAGAAAAGCACCGAACCAAGCAACTGGTATCATCAAAATATCATATAATAATATTAACCAAAAATTTCTGATGTAATTAAACACTTTCTTCACTATAACCACCAATTTCCATTCGTTATCCATTTTCCTTTTCAACGCTGCTGATAATCTGTTGGGCTATCTTATTCACTTCAAACTGTTGCTCCAGTAATCTTCTGCCATTTTCACCCATTTTATCCCGCAATTTTTTATTGTTAGCCAAAACAACAACATGCCGCAGCAAACTATCAACATCACCACTATCGCAAACCAGACCAGCATTTGCGTCACTAAGTATATTTTTCAAATCATTACCAATATTTATGTTCGCAATGATAGGTAACCCCAGCATCATATAATCTAAAGTCTTACCAGGAAAATTATGGGTTTTGAACCTCTTATCCAAAGTAATTAAACCAATATCAAATTCTGATAAAAACTCCAAATGCTCTAAATAATGAAGCGAAGGATATAAAGTAACATTGGTCAACTCTTGCTGTTTAATCTGCTTTTTTATATATTTTACCTTTCTTCCTCTGCCAACAAACAAAAAATGAATATCCTTTCTATCAAGCAATTTTTCCGCTACTAGTATAATGCTATTAATATCTTGAGTCACCCCCATATTACCACTATAAACAAATACAACTTTACCAACTAATCTTAATTGCTCTCTATATTTTGCTGGTGAAGCAACATGGAAAATTTTCTTCCAATTATAAAGCACCTCAAACGTTACATTCTGTGCCCAGGATTTTTGTTTAAAATATTCCAAATTAGCAGGAGTCTGTACTCCCACTATGTCTGCTACTTTATATTGTTGTTTAGCAAAATAATTCAACCAATTATATATAATGCCATTACGCCGTAATATTCCAAGATCTACTGTCCACTGCGGAAAAATATCCCGCAAAATCATATATACTTTACAACACCAATATTTCTTTAACTTTTTTACTATCCCGCTAAAAAAAATCGAAGGGGAATAAAATACAATGCAATCACATCTGTTAGTTAGTAACTCTCTCTTTCCATACCTCCATATCTTACGCGACAACAATAACTCACTTATCAATCGTTTCCATTTTGGTACATTTGCAGATGTGCCTGCTCTTACTTTGATGACTTTAACACCACCATCTCTTGCAACCGTGATTTTCCTGCGCCTTGGCAGTGAAACATCAGCAGTTAACACTGTAATCTCATGCCCCTGATCCTGTAACGCAACTGCCAAATCCCGCATTTGGACTGCTACAGATTTTATTTGTGGCCAATAACTATCAACTAATAGTAAAATCTTCATACCAACTACAAAGCAATAATTTGTTTTTCAATATCAGGCACTTCCAAATTGCTCATTAAACTTCTGCACGTCGCCAAAGTTCTATCAATCTTAACTGGCGCATCAAAAGCATTTATTTTTAAATTTAAAGCAAACTTATCATTTATCAAATGAAGTAATTCATACTTACTTACGCAATTTGAAAACACATGAAACAAGCCATATTCATGCAAGGATTGTCTGATAATTTGTGAGCAAATTATAGCATATTGATGCGCTGTTATTCCATTCCATAAATGATTAACAAAACCATTAACCTTACTGCCCTTCTGTGATTTTGCCCAAGCAATCAAAGACGCATTATTATGTAACTCTTCTCCTATAATGCTAGTTCTAATTAACATACAGTTATCAGACTCGCCTAGAGACTTACTTTTACCATATTCATCTAAGCAATCATGCACCGATGCTTCAGTATAACCACCCTCTTTTCCTGAAAATACACAATCGGTAGTAATATGTATTAATTTTATATCCTTAGCCTCACAATAATCAGCTAATTCTCGGGGAAATATAGAATTGATTTTTATAGTATTAACATAATTATTCCTTACAAATGGTTTTATCACCCCAATGCAATTAATCAGATAATCACATTGTGGAATTTCATCAAAACTGCTAATCAAGGGATCAAAATAAAACCGATTTACTCCATACGCAACCTGCTCAGTACGATATGACAAACAAACATTATCTTCACCAAAGCTATTAATAAAATAATTGCCAACCGCGTTACCAAGCATACCTGTACTACCCAAAACAACTATTCTCATAAACCCATTCTTATAGTTTTATCTGTATTCTATATCCCAA
The DNA here is from genome assembly GCA_050123335.1 of Gammaproteobacteria bacterium. Taxonomy (GTDB): domain Bacteria; phylum Pseudomonadota; class Gammaproteobacteria; order UBA12402; family UBA12402; genus JASFHF01. The sequence continues at coordinate 11,760 of JASFHH010000006.1, read as the reverse complement.
ATGTTCCATTTATCCCATCTTATTCTGATGTCATCATTCAAACTTTCCTCTAATGTTGCGGTTGAAAACACCTGAATAATCGTTCCTTCTTCTAAATTCATCGAACCATTAGCATAATTCGGTGGTATCCATAAAATTGAAGGTGTTCTGGAAGTCAATATAAACCTTTCAACTTCATCAGTTTCTAAATTGGCAGCCCCTATCATAGCTGCGCCCTTAGCTACATAAAAATATTTCCCTTCTTTCCTATGCCCATGCCAAGCCCTGATAAAATTCAAAGAATGATTTTCAACCTGATAAAACCGCTTCACTTTGTCAAAACAAAAATCATTCACAAAAGCAACAGATCCACGATCATCAACATCAACCCCTCCTTTAATTATTTTTGATTTATTTTCCATAAAACCCTCGCCTTTTTTTAAACACCAAAATAAAATTTATTTTTTATGCCAAACAACTCTATTAATATAATCAACATAACTAGTAATAATCCGCACAACTTTTTTTGAAACATTATCAATATCATAGTCAGGCGCAATTGCAAAATTATCTTTAGCGTTATGAAGTTGCTCAGTAACTATCTCGATAGCCTGTAATATTCTATCAACATTAAACCCACTCATAATAAGCGCCCCAACATCCATCCCTTCCGGACGCTCATGCATTCTCCTTAGAGTTACTGCTGGAAATTTTAAAATCGAAGACTCCTCGGTAATACTGCCACTATCAGACAACACACAAAAAGCATTCAACTGCAAGTTAACATAATCAATAAAACCAAATGGTTTTAAAAACTCCAGTTTTTTATATTGCTGTTCATGTCCTTGGATATTTTTTAATTTTTTTTGTGTGCGCGGATGAGTAGAAATAATGATTCTCTTGTTATATTTACTTTCAACTTGAGCTAAAGCATCCAATAAAATTTGCAGATTTTCTTCAGAATCAACATTATCCTCTCTATGGATACTAACTAAAAAATACTCTTGCTGCCGTAGTTTCAAAGTTTTCAATACCGCAGAATCTTGAATTTTAGGCATGAATCTCTGGTAAATCTCTTGCATGCAAGAACCCACCTTGATAACTGTTTCTGGCCGCAACCCTTCATTGATTAAATATCTGCGCGCATGCTCAGAAATGGTCATGTTAATATCACTTAAATGATCAATGATTTTGCGATTAATCTCCTCAGGCACCCGATAATCAAAACAACGATTACCTGCTTCCATATGAAATATAGGGATTTTACGCCTTTTTGCCGGAATAACCGCCAAAGTACTATTAGTATCCCCATAAAAAAGAATCGCATCAGGCTTCTCTTTCACCAAAACCTCGTCACACCTCTTGATAATATTAGCCATATCAACAGCTAAGTCTTGAGCAGCAATGTTTAATAAATAATCGGGTTGACGTAGCCCAAGCTCATCAAAAAAAACTGCATTAAGCTCATAATCATAGTTCTGACCCGTATGCACCAAAATGTGATTAGTAAATTTATCCAATTCCGCTATTACCAGACTCAATTTAATAACATCAGGCCTAGTACCCAAAACTGTCATTACCTTTAATTTTTTCATGATCACGCACATTCCTTCTCGAAGATTGTTATTCTAACCCATATGTCATAAAATAAAATAAAAATCACAGATAATCTAGTTACAATTTACCCAACTGACTGTCCATACTATCAAAACCCGAAAAAAACCGCCACACCTCACTCTTTACCTTCATCAAAGTCTCCGCATAATCTTCAGATGAATCAATATCAATTACTTTTGTATAGTCATAGCATAGAGCTTTGGCCTGTTCATAACGATATCTAACAAAATTTTCAGGTTCGGAGTTTTGTCTTTCAGCATTACGCTCCAAAGTTAAACTCAGTGGCGCACTAACCTTAAACACAACATCTGGTATTGGAATTTTATTATAGTAGTACGCCTCTATAACTCCCAAAACCCTGGCAAGCCAACTTCCACCAGCTTCAATTCTAGGGCTATCTATCCCGCCCTTACATTTGGTCGGATAACGATCGGTGATCACAATGTGTCCACGTAACATTTTCTTAACCTTCTTTTTTAGCAAATGATAGCGATCAATAGAATCCAGCACGGCAATCAACGGATGGATCTTATCGACATATTCATTTACGCTATTTTGCTGTTTTTCAACAGTTGCCTTTTTAAATAATTTTTTTATCCGAACATATAATTTAATAAATTGCCACGGCAAAAATGTCATAATATTTTTAGGCGGTTTTCCGACATGAATGTGGCACACATCAAAACCTCTATGCAGCCATTCATAAACAGCTTTAGAAAGGGTAGATTTGCCAGATGCTTCTGAACCAACAAAGGCAATTATTTTACCTCCCGGAAATAGCGATTTACCACTTAACTTAAACCCACATTTACCACACAAATAGGCCTTGCCAAATATTTTAGATCGTTTCCATGAGGCATAAATTTCCGAATAACGCCTCAATGCTGCTACCCTACGCATTTTCATTCCAGCAAAAATTCTACGCAACAAACCATCTTTATGTTTTAAGCGATCGATACATTTACAAAAGAAATTAACATCAACATGAGGATAACAATCCGTGGCTATTTTTTTGAAACTATCAATACTCAAATCATGCAATAACCAATCAAGCTCTCTTTTAATGTTCTTGTAATCCTTTAAAAACAACCAATGCTCAATCATAGAAGGTTGTTCTAAAAACTTTCGAACCACAAATAACAACAAATCCACTTCTTTATTTAACACCATCACATCATTTTCAGAATGTATATTAGACAAACAAAAATTCTCTAATGCTAACCAATAATTTTTTACTATAGAACCACCAGTAATTAACCGAAAATACACATGAAGATGAATAAGCTTGCCGGTATTTAAATCAAATCCATAGAAATGACAAACATTGGGGGTATGCTGTTCTCCATCATCCGCATAACAGAAATTATTTTTAAATAACAACTTCAAAAAATTCCCACTATCTTCCTGATGCACTAACAAATCTAAATCATCCACCCCATCTAAGGCTTCAGCTAAATTATTATTGCTTTTCCAATGACAGTATCTAATATTTTCTCTCTTCATTTGTTGAAAAAATTTTTTAATCAAACTGTTCATCATCCCCTCTTTATGCATTTCACATATATAATACGGTAATTCTTATCTACCTTATCATCAGGAAGTTTCTCTATATTAACTACCATTTCAGGAATTTTATCCGGCAAAGGATACAATTCCCCTTGACTGGATTTCCTAAAATATTGCCATAACTTTTTCCCATAAGGCAAAACTCTAATAATTTTTTTACACACAGTTTTTACCATAGCTCGTGCTTTTCTAACAAAATAGTTAGAACCGGCAGCTGGAAAAGCCCCATAAAACTCGACCTCAAATCCTTGCTGACTCAATACATCTTTTAATTCAGGAATAGAATAATATCTAGTGGTGTAAGGCGATTTAACAAACCCGGGAATATCTTTGTTGCTAGTACAGAAAAATAAAACACCGTTAGCTGCCAACACCCTACAGGCTTCTTCTGCAAAACATGATAAATCCAAGTAATAGATCATTGCTAAAGCCACAACCGTCTCAAATGTGTTAGCGGCAAATGGCAAATGATGCGCATCTATTTTCACAACCTTCTCTTCATACTTGCGCTGTATATATGCAATATTCTGATCACTATACTCTCCAGCAACATAAAAACTAGCTATATTTTTAAATAATTCAACACCATAACCAGATCCGCAACCAACCTCCAACACTCTTTTATTTCGTACAAATTGGCTAGCAAATCGATAGCGAGAAAATATAATCTGATGAGTATCTAAAGGAAATAATTCGCCGGGTCGCTCTGTCTCTTGAAACATATATTGTTCTCTTATGCTATCTACTTCATCGCTCATTTGGCAATCCCAACATGTAAAAATTTACTATAAATAAAAGCTTTCAATCTGTGCAGCAAATAAATATAATCAAAATCACCCTTAAGTTTTTGCTTCAAAACAGAAACTGTATCCGCACCATCAACTCTTATTCTATTTAAATAATACAAATCTTTCTTTTTATTACGCGTATTCCAAAAAGTTGAACAAGCCCCTTTGAATCCACAAGCTTTTATTTTTTTAATGCTTTCTGCGGAAATATCCTTACCTTGTCCATTAGGATAAGCAAACAAATCAACTCGACAATTTAGAACCTTCTCCAACTTAACACGCGCATAATCAATTTCATCATACAGTTCACCGATCTCACATTCTGTTAATGTTCTATGAGTATATCCGTGAGCTCCTATTGTAACATAACCAGAATCAGTCATAACCTTCATTTCATCTACTTGCAGCGGCTGCCAAATAGTATTAGGAAAAAAGTTTACTTCATTTTCTATAAATCCAGTAGCAACAAATACAGTGATAGGTACTTTATATTTTTTAATTAATGGAAACACTTCCGTATAATTATCTCGATAACCATCATCAAAAGTTAATACCACACTATGTTTAGCAACTTTTTTATTGTTGTTCAACGCATCAACCAACTCTGCTAGCGTAATCACTTGATAATTATTTGCCAAAAATTTTAAATGCTGTTCAAACAACAATGGTGATAACGGAGATAACTCTAGATTCTCTCCTTCAGACACGCTATGGTAGCACAGTATAGGGATTTTTCTGCCCCAAAAAAATGTCAATATTCCAAAACAAGTAAAAACGCGCCAAATATAAGCAAATATTTGTTTTAAATATAAAATATTTTTAGTTTTCATCTATATTCCCGTGCTGTTTCAGTAATCTAGGAATCTGTTTATAGTCCATAGTGTTCCATAATTGTTTAATAGTTTTTTGCTCCATGCAAAGCACATTTCTTCTAAATTCATCATCATCAATAACCAACTTCAATGCTTTATATAATTTAACTGGATCTAAAACTGGAACAACACAGCCATTATGTCCATCTTTTATTAGATAAGGTATTCCTCCACAATCAGTAGTAACAATCGGCAAACTGTGCGCCATTGCTTCATACAATACCCTGGGAAATCCTTCAGAAACACTAGACAAAACAAATATATCAGCCTGTTTATAATACCGATATAATTCCTCTTCTTTTTCAATATACCCCACAAACTCCACAATGTCGCTTATTCCATAATCACAACTCAACTTTTGTAGTTCCCGCAACCTAGGCCCATCCCCTATTATTTGTAAATAAATATTACCGTAATCTTGTCGCAGATACTTAATTGCTTCCAACATAACATGTTGCGCTTTATCAAATATCAAACCACCCACGGTAATAATTTTTATCTGCCTATCCTGACAGGTATCTTCACGCAAATAAAAATTATCTTTAGTTAAAGTCATTCTTGGTATAGTTTTTTCCACAGGTTTGCCAAAACTCTGGTATTTCTGAAATAAAGCATCTCCAGCGGTAACTGAAAAAATCGCTGATCTACCAATTGATTTTTCCATATATCGATTGAGCTTATAATACAATTTATAAAAAATGGTATTACGCAATCGATCCCACTTAAACATTCCAGGAGAAGCCTGTTCCCAATCATCTGCCGCATAAACAATATGCGGTATTTTTTTAAACTTACCAATTAAACGTGCCATTGCGCTTGGATAACTAGGCAAAAACAGATACAAAAGATCAACATGCCTGATGTTTTTCCATAAAGCACAAAACACCTCAAAAAAATGCCAAGCCTTTCTAAAAACCCCCAGTTTTTTATCTGGAAAAAAAGGTAATTCAACAACCCTTATATTTTTAGCTGTAAACACAGAATGCGCACAAACATCATATCCAGAATCACCAGGTTTATATACAAAAGAAAAAATAATTACCTCAGAAAAATATTGCGCCAAATTATCAAGATAAGCACGCTCACCCTTTGAATATCGGTAATGTTCTCCATCAAATGCGATTGGACCTTCTGGAAAAACAGCTATCTTCATCACATTTCCCTTAATTTTGAAAGTTTTCGCCAAATAAGCTTTAAAAACTTAGAATTATTTTTTAAATTTTTGCAAACTTTTTTCATCCACAATAAATATTCCCCTATCAATTTTTCCAACCTGGAATTATAGGTTACCACTTGATAATTACTAAACTGCCCATCGGCCCATTGATATTTATATGCTTCATCACCACCCATAAAATCAAATTTTTTTATTTTCGGTTCGTGAAAAACTTCTTCCAATAAACATTTAATATGTAATTTACCTAACGAAACATTACCAAAACTAGAGTCAATAACAGGGATCCAATAGTAAAATGTATCGCCACAAATCAATGAGTATACACAAGAAACCACCTTGTTATTCCATTTAATAATGGACAAATGGTTTTCAAATGAATTATTTTTGCTAACTGCTAGCCGATTAAAAAAATCCCTATGTTTTTGCGCTAAAAAAATAGATTTAAATGGTTTGTTTTGCTGTCTTTCCAAATGCAAATCCATCAATACAGATAACTCTTGTTTAACATCTGCATCGGTAGAAACTCTTTGATATCTCCACTCTCCTTGTGCATTAAGCTTATTAAGTGTAGTCCTAATATCTTGCCGCAAACGTTTAGACCTTTGAGAATAATAATCAGCAAACGATCCCTCCACATTAATAAAAGGGCTAACACAACGAACCCTAACCTCACTAATATAATTATTTGTAATCACTTTCCTAAAAAGATCAAAATACTTATCAATATCTCGCAAATTCAACAACGAATAATTATAACCATCCAAATACTGCTGTAACAGAGACAACACCGCAGCATAATCATAATCAATCAAAAAACCCATATAATCCGCAAATAAAGGATCTGCCATAAAAACCACTGATGGCTTCCTGAATTTGTGCGCCCTTAACATAAAAGGGAAAATAGCTACCACCTTTTCCCCCGCATACACCGCCAACACCTTTAATTTTTTATTCCTGGCAAATTGAGCGCCCCACAATTCCATCCATTCCCAACTCAAAAAAACATTATCCGCATTCGATCTTCTAAACAAATCTTGCCAATCTTCTTTGAGAGATAAAAAATCATGATAATTATCATAAGATTTGATTTGCAAACTACTTGTACTCATTTAACACCTTAATTATTTTTTGCAAATGCCGTTCTTTCAAGGACTGATGTACAGGCAACAAATTAACTGTTGCCCGGAGATTCATTGCCGCTCGATGCTCACCGGGACACGCTAGAACTTCCTGAGGAAGATCTGGCCACGCTTGTACTGGAACACCATGTTTTAACATTTTGGCATACAAACAACTGGCGATATCTTCAGATGACCTAATCGGTAGCACATATGGAATTTCTTCTGCTTCTAACTTTGGAAAAATTGGTGTTATATCACCACCTTTTATATTATGGGTTAATCTCTTATAATTACAACGTCTTTTTAATTTAACCTGTTTTGCATCACAAGCACCCAACAAGTTTGCCACGCTCTGTTTATAAAATTTTTCTACCGTTTTACCAAAATCGACTACATCACCTTCAGCATGCGATCGCGGTAAAGCTGCCGGCCAACTTAATCGCAACAAATCGCACCCTTTTATTAATATACGTTTACATAACCATTTCAATGGTAATGAATAATCAATATCATATCCCAAATTTTTATCATTAATAAATGATTGTTCTATATCCGTAGAAAATTGCAAAATAGCACCACCATCAGGCAAAGCCAAAAATTTATAAGGGCAAAAAAAAGTCGCCCAACTATATCGACCTATATCAGCAACCGGCATTAAAACGTGCGCAGCATCTTCAATCAAATGACAACTATACCGTTTACAAAAATCAACTGCACCAGTTAGATCATTTTTCACTCCAAAATAATGCACCAATAACAACAAATCTGGAGAGCTATGCTTAGCCAAACGTTCTATACTATCCCAGTCTGGTCTTAATTCTGCAGAAATAGGATAAAACACCAGCTTAACTGGCAACATCCTAATATAAACCAAAGCAGAATTACAAATATAGTCTGGAACAAAGAGGGTTATGACCTTTTTATTTTGCTGTGTTAAATATAACTCACATAATAACTTTAGCGCTATCGCTCCCTTTGGCAAAAGATATAAATGTTTATTTGAAGCGCGCCAATTAGTAAAGAAATTCTGCGAACTTGGTAACAACTTAATCAAGTTTTTATATTCTAAATGTGAGGACATCGGTACATTAATAAATACCCTGCTGCTCATAACTCTACGCCTTTATTATAAATTGCAGAGATGTCATGATAAAAAATAAATTGTATTTTTTCATCTATCAATTCCAAAGCATTTTCAATCTAATGCTGAATTATATCATTTTTGCCAAAAATAACAGCCACAAAATCTTAATCAATCCGAATATCTCTAAGTAATAAAAAATCACAAATAACACATCACAAATCAGCATACTACTATAACCATATGATTTTATACCAAAGAATCAAATCTCAACAAATTCTTATATTAAATTCTACCTTTTACCAGGCATAACATGTAAAATAAACAAAATGTTACTTTAACTAACTTAAAATATATGTTTAACCAAAAACGATGCGTCTCCATAATAATTCCTTGTCTAAACGAGCAAGAAGTAATTAATACTTCTTATAAACGCCTAACTGAAGTTATGAGCGCCTTAAATGATAAAGCTTATGAGCTAATTTTCATTGACGACGGCAGCCATGATGCAACCTATGAATTATTAACTAAAATCCAACAAGCAGATCCACATGTTCGTCTACTAAAATTCTCCAGAAACTTTGGGCATCAAATCGCAGTATCTGCTGGATTAGATTACGCTGCAGGAGATGCAGCAGTAATTATCGATGCTGATTTACAAGATCCTCCTGAAGTAATTCCCGAAATGATTACTAAATGGGAACAAGGTTTTGACGTAGTATATGGCAAACGAATCAAACGCCAGGGTGAAACTAAATTCAAATTATTTACTGCTAAATTATTCTACCGCATTTTGGCCAAATTAACTGACATTCCTATTCCACTAGACACTGGTGATTTTCGCCTAATTGACCGTAAAGTTATCGAGACTCTTAAAAAAATGCCAGAAAAAGATCGCTTCATTCGTGGTATGGTTGCCTGGGCCGGTTTTAATGTTGTAGGTTTACCATATGTCAGACAACAACGCATAGTCGGCAAAAGTAAATATCCTCTTTTTAAAATGATTAAATTTGCCTTGGATGGTATTATGTCTTTTTCATTAAAACCATTAAGACTTGCTTCTATACTTGGTTTTATCACTGCCGGCTTTGCTCTTGTTGGCATGATTTACGCCCTAATTAAATATTTTCTACATCTAAATGTTACTGGATGGACCGCATTGTTTTTAGCAATTTTATTTTTAAGCGGCATTCAATTACTCATGCTTGGAGTTATCGGCGAATACTTAGGTAGAACTTACATGGAAACCAAAAACCGTCCTTTGTATTTAATTGAAAGCGCAACCGGCTTTGAAAAACATGAATAAAACTTATTTTGATAAATATGCCAATTATGCAAATATTACAATTTAAGATTGACATGGTTTTGTGAACACTCCTGCGATTTTTTCTTATATGTCTCGTCAATAACCTTCAGAAAATAAGTGTTGAAGAATAATGGCTTAATACATCCATTCCAAATGCAACGCAAAATTTTCTGCATTGTTATGGACTGGTTAATTCGTTTTTTATTATTTTTCTTAAATAATGAAGGATTTTCCCTGCTTTTTGGTTGACGTTTTAAATTTGTTGTTTTCTTCTTGTTGCAAAAATCGTCCCAATCTTCTTTTAACTTATTTTTTCTTTTTATGCAATCTTTAATAGTATATTTAAACGGATCAGGCATATGCACATATACTGCATCTTCATCCTCACTAACTTTAAAATCATTTTTTATCAATATATTCATTATCTGCTTTTCATCATTATATCGCAATAATTTTCCTGCTGCTTTCAGCACTTTCTGATATACTTTAAGTAAATCAATACGAGTGATAATTTTATTTGAATCACATGTATATATTTTTTTTAGTTCCTTGTTTTTTTTATCCCATCCTTGCATAATAGGTTTTGCTTTTTTAAGACGTTCTTTTAAACGATTATAAGAGCAGTGATAACCAATATCCCCTATACCTGGTAAAAATGTACTACAACCATTATCTGAATATTGCATATATTTCCAACCATTACAATTATTGCCCTTGCTTTTTTCTAAACACTGCAAGCTTTGATGACTATTTGCATATAGATTGTGAATCCAAACCTGACCGTACTGATCTTTACGTTTTAGTTCTTTCCATAAGTATGTAGTAGCATAATCTACGGGTGTGAGTCCTTTGATATTTTTTGCTGTAAAATCCGCTCCTTTTTTATGCAGCGCTTCTATAATTTCTTTATCTTTTAGTATACAGGCAAAATGAGCAGCGTTATTTCCATTGTAGTCTTTTTTATTTATGTGAGATTTAGGAATAACTTTAATTAACTTTAATGCAAGATCTCTATATTCTGGAATCAAACTGTTCTTTAATAAGAAAATTAACGGCGTATTCTTAGCAAATTTATGCTTATCCTGTATGCCTAATGCATCTAGCTGATTATGTTTTACAGCTAAATCTATTACGAGATTTGCTAATTTTAGTTGTCCAGATACAACTAAATTTAAAAAAACAGAATTATAAAAAGGTGAGTTACTGTATATATCAGATAATTTACTTCCTTTTTTTAACAAAATTTCTAAAATTTCCTCTATTTTTTTGCTGTTTCTTTCATAATATAACTCTTTTTGTTTACAGATTTCTCCCTGTTCTTTCAATTTGCTTAAAATTTCTTTTACTTTATTCTCGTCTGCTTTATAACCACTAACATCTTTTTTATCATAGAATTTTCCTGTTTCTATAAATTTTTCTAAAACTAAACAATTTCTGTTTTCATATTTTATATTCCAATCAAAATTGCTGTCCTCAACAATTTTTACTACTCTCGCCAATTTTTTTAAATGATCGTAAAATATTTTTTGGTCTTTTTCATGATCTTTTACAATTTCACTACAGATTTCTGCTAACACATATTGAAGAACAGTGAGCTTTTCTTTTGAACGGAAGAAATTATCTTGATAAGAACATTTATTAATATTCTCTTTTTTAATACTTTTAGCTAGCTCTTCAAGCTCTTTAAGTTTTTTATCAAACATATAAAATTTCCAAATTAAATCTGGCAACATAGTTAATCTAAATTGCCATTACTAATATGCATCCGACACCTTATTTTTTACACATAACTATCCCAGTTACGACTAAGCTTATTATAGTATATGAAGCTTAAGAAAACTTGTACAATTCCCGTATTTTGCATAACTAATTGATTATATTGGAAAATTTTTGATGGTTTTTTGCGCAATTTTGTTGTGTTTTGTATATTAACAGGGGCTTAATATGTGTTTATTCCAGCTCACACGCGCCGCCAACGCAGATCCATTTTTCCATTAAAACACTTGTCCAGTATAATAAAATATACTATAATATAATGTATTAATAATAATTAGGGACACCTTTATGGACTGGAAAATAGTCTATTTGGACACACTAGAGGAATGGATATCCCAATTAAACAAAATGCAGCTAAAATCTTTGGCGAAAGAACTCAAGTTGTTAGAGCTATGTGGTAATAAAATAAAATTACCACATAGCAAAGCACTTGGAGCGGGTTTGTTTGAGCTACGAGAACGCAAATTTGGTTTAAGA
>JASFHH010000005.1:0-69765 GCA_050123335.1 Gammaproteobacteria bacterium | reverse complement strand
ACAATCCGCCAACAATAAAAGCAGTAAACACCCTCGGCACGCGAATCTGCATAATAATTTCACGCTGCACAGCATGAGTTTGACTAAAAATAGAAACACCACCAAAACTAATTCCAATAATAATGCTAGCAATACTTAATATAAATAACGCAATAAAAATTGGTGACAAATGATAAAAATATAACTTATTATTGTTTAACATAATTTTTTATGGGCATCCCAATTTATCATATTGGTTCCACAACACTCTTTTATTGGCTTCAACACGATGCTTAGTCCAATTTCGATGATGCTGACGATCCATTGTATTAATCTCATGCCTCAACGATAAACATTGCGCATCATGATTCGCTGCATGACCCGGGTGTTCATAAGCCGCATTATTTTCACAAGCCGCCAACAACAATGACAACACCGTCAAACATCCTAATTGAATAATTTTTCTACACATAATTTTCCTCCTTAAATTTCCAGATGATAATACACGAAAACACCGCCACAGTTCAGTTATTTTTTCCAGATTACCCACTAATGTTACCGCGGAATGTTTGAGCAGTTTTAGGTGTCTTTTTTCTCCTCCTTGGTACATCCATGTACCTCCCGCGCTTCCATCCATGGGCGCTAGTCGTCGAAAAAAGCCACCCAAAACCGCACAAACGCAAAATCTTTTAAACAAATAACTGAATAATTACTACTCTTTTGTGTTATTATTTCAGCTATGAAAACATGGAATCTAAAACAAGACCCATTCGCGAATCGCGAAAAAAGCAAATATGAGCACCCTGTTCCTTCGCGCGAACTAATTCTTGATTTTATAACTAAACACAAAGGTGCATACTCGCGTAAACAATTGACCGCACATTTCGGCTTACAAACCGCATTTGAAAAAGAAGCGTTTCGACGCAGATTGCGTGCCATGGTACGCGATGGGCAACTAATAAAAAATCGTAAAGCAAAATATTCTTTAATTAAAGTTAGCGATCTAATTCGCGGCCGTGTTTTAGGCCATAAAGAAGGTATTGGTTTTGTTAGACCAGAAGATGGAACTAAAGATATTTTTCTACCCGCACATGAAATGCGTAAAGTTTTTGATGGGGATTTAGTAAATGTGCGTGTTATCGGCATGGACAAACGTAATCGCCGCGAAGGATTAATTGTTGATATCTTAGAACGCAAACATAAACAAATTGTAGGTAAATTTTTTATTGAAAGCGGGATTGGATTTGTTGAACCAGATAATACAAGAATCGCACAAGATATTATTATACCTCCGCAAGATCAATTAGATGCTAAAGTTAACCAGATCGTCGTTGCTGAAATTGTAACTCCGCCAACCAAACGCGCTTATGCCATTGGCCGTATTGTTGAAATATTAGGTGATTACATGGCGCCTGGCATGGAAACCGAAGTTGCAATTCGCGCCTACGCTTTACCACACGAATGGCCCGAAGAATTACAAAATGAAACTAAGCAACTTCCAGAAGAAGTTTTAGAAAAAGATCAACAAGGTCGCGCTGATTTACGCAATCTTCCATTAGTAACTATTGATGGTGAAGATGCTAGAGATTTCGATGATGCAGTTTATTGTGAAAAAAAACCTAAAGGCGGCTGGCGTCTAATAGTCGCAATTGCTGATGTTTCCCATTACGTAAAACCAAACTCCGCTTTAGATAAAGAAGCTGAAAAACGCGGTACTTCAGTATATTTTACCGGCAGAGTTTTACCAATGCTGCCGCATGTTTTATCCAATGGTTTATGTTCGCTAAAACCAAATGTTGATCGCCTATGCGTTGTTTGTGATATGTCAATTTCTGCCAACGGTAAAATTTCCCGATATCGATTTTATCAAGCAATTATACATTCGCACGCCAGATTAACTTACACTAAAGTTGCTAAAATGCTTGAAGGCGATGCACAATTAATTAAGCAATATAAAAATGTTTGGCCATATTTACAAAATTTACATGAACTATATAAGGTATTATATAAAATGCGTCACGCACGCGGCGCACTTGATTTTGAAATGCCGGAAATTAAAGTCGAATTTGGAGAAAATCGCAAAATAAAACGTCTATATCCAACCATTCGTAACGATGCGCATCGTATTATTGAAGAATGTATGTTATGCGCCAATACATGTGCTGCAAAATTTTTACTAAAAAATGAATGTGACGCATTATTTCGTGTACATGACGGACCAGATGCAACTAAGCTTGTTGAATTAAAAGAATTTTTAAAAGAACTCGGATTATCATTAGGTGGCGGTGATTTGCCAACTCCAATTGACTATGCCAAGTTAATTGAAAAAATTCAAAACCGTCCCGATGCACACTTAATTCAAACTATTTTATTACGTTCGATGGCGCAAGCTTTTTACTCACCAGATAATGATGGACATTTCGGTTTAGCTTATGATGAATATACCCATTTTACTTCACCAATACGCCGTTATCCTGATTTAGTTGTGCATCGTGCAATTTGTGCAGTAATCGACAAATCACATAAACCTAAGGGCTTGCCAGATTACGAAAAATTACAAATTCTTGGTGAACATTGTTCAATGACTGAAAGACGAGCAGATGATGCCACCCAAGAAGCATTAGACTGGCTGAAATGTGAATATATGATGGATAAACTGGGACAAGATTTCGAAGGAATTATTAGCGGAGTAACTGGTTTTGGTATTTTTGTGGAACTAAAAAATATTTTTGTGGAAGGGTTAATTCATATAACCGCATTAGAAGATGACTATTATTATTTCGATGCGGCAAGACATCAATTAACCGGTGAGCGTGGAGGCAAAACCTATCGCTTAGGCGATACGATAAAAATCAAAGTCGCACGCGTAAGCTTAGAAGACAAACAAATTGATTTTGTGTTAACTTAGGAAAAAAAGAATGTTAAACGAACTAAGCACATCCTTACAAAACATAATTACACTAATCAAGGTTAATTCTTTGTTTGTATTAAAACTTATTGCTATTCTATGGATTATTCAAATAATTAATTTTATATTGCGTTATCGTTTGAATTTTTTAGGCATCTATCCGCGCCGTCTTTTTAGTTTACCAGGCATTGTTTGTTCACCATTCTTGCACGGTAATTTTAATCATTTATTTTTTAATTCTATTCCACTATTTTTACTAATTAATTTGGTGCTATTTAACGGTCGCGCAGAATTTTATTGTATTTCTATCATAATAATACTATTAAGCGGAACAGCCTTATGGTTATTTGGCAGACGCGCAATCCATATTGGATCCAGCACTCTAATTATGGGTTATTTCGGTTATTTGTTAATCAATGCGTATCACCAACCAACTATGTCAACCATATTATTAGCTGCATTTTGTATTTATTATTTTGGCGGATTATTTTTAGCATTAATTCCTGGTGAAAAAGGTATCTCATGGGAAGGACATGTATTTGGTTTTCTTGCCGGTATTGCCGCAGCATTATGGTGTTAAATCTTGATTTTTCTATTGGTGTATGATTGAATACACCGTTGATGATGAACCACCTCCGAATTACAACCATAATAATTTTATGCTTATCAGTTACATGGATTATTGTAAGCTATGTTGTATACCCATATCTTGAAGTAAATAGCATGCATTATACTTCTGTGACATGGCAAATGTTTGTTTCACACCATTTTTTATTTCCGATTCAAAATAACATTCCCTATTCAGACAAACCTCCGTTGCTATTCTGGTTAGCACAACTTAGCTGGTTTATATTTGGCGTAAATCATTTATCACTTATCTTAATACCCACACTGTTTGCTTTGGCAACAATATATATATTAAGTAAACTCGTACAATTACTATTTCCAAATAAGCCCAGCATGATGTATATAGCGCCACTCATATTATTCGGAATGGGCGGTTGGTTTTTAGAAATACCACAATACAGATTTGATATTCCCCTCACTTTTTTTGTTATTCTAACTACTTACTTTAATATTAAAGCTGCCAAATATGGAAAACAATATTGGCTTTTAATGTCAGCCAGTTTATTTCTCGGCTGCATGATGAAAGGACCAATTATATTTCTTTTTGCCTTACCAATAGGGTTGAGTTTTATATTTTGGAAAAATAATTTTGCGCCTCAAAAAAAATCATATTACAAGTCATATTTTGCTGCCTTAATTTTTAGCGTATTATTAACAGCATGCTGGCTAATCCCAACTATTTATTTTGCTGGAAAAACCTATGCAACACAAATCTTAATAAATCAATCATCCGCAAGAATTGTTGGAAAATACGGACATGCACCATTCTATTATTATATTGTAACCATAATCTATATGTGCTTACCATGGACATTGTGGACAAAATTTTGGCGAGATTTATTTAGACATATAAAAAATAAAAACTGGAATGAGAACATAAAATTTGTATTGCTAACATTCATCCCTGCAATAATATTATTGAGCTTTATCGCACAAAAAGCTAGTCGCTATATAATTCCGCTAATGCCTTTTATCGCGATTTTTGTTGCTTATATATTAGATAATTCATACAAATTTGTAAAAAAAGATAATATTGTGATAGCTATATTGTTCGCGTCAATAGGTGCAATTTTATTATTTATTTTTCCGATGATAACTGTTAAACAACCTCTAATAAAAACCATAAATTTCTGGCCAATTATTATCATAGCATTTGCTGCCTCTGTCTGCATATTTCGCTATGCTAACAATCTATTTAAAAGCATTGCCATAATCACCATTGGATCAACATTAATTATAATTTTTGGCACTTTTTCTGCATATTCAATGATAAGGAAATACGACAACACTATAAATTTTTCTAAAGATTTATACCTATTACAACAAAAAAATGTACCCCTGGCATCAGCAACACCTGATGTAAGTCTATTCGAATTTTATGGCAAAATGCCAAACCCTATAAATCTAATCAATACAAACGAAATCAATTCATGGTTACAACAATCTCCAAATGGATGTGTAATAACGCGCAAAAAAAACCCTGATTTACGCAGCGTACCTAAATACACCTTGAACTGTCCGCAGCATCCTGAAAACAACACATCTACTTTCATTTATCGCTAAGAAATCCATCGAAAATCTTCACAATCCTCAGTAAAACCTACACCGATATGCAAAAGCATGTTAAAATTATTGGAAATCAGGTAACTGAATAAATATTTTTAAATAATATACAAGCGATTAATTACATCATGAATACAAAAGCTGATTTTAAAGTAGACACATTAATTAATCTTAAAAAAGCCACAATATTTAGCTTATGCGCTGCTCTGTCTTTGAGCATCATGGCTTCGTTCGTTAAATTAGCTGCGCCGCACATTCATAACAACATGATAATCTTTTTTCGCTTTATGATTAGTTTTATTTATATATTCAGCATTTTCTTAATCAAAAAAATGAAGAAAATGTATTTCCCAATAAAAACCCAACATTTTAAATTACATGTCCTACGTGCAATTGCTTCAATGATGATAATGCTATTACTTTACTACTCCTTAGCATATATTCATTTGGTAGATGCTAATTTACTATTTATGACAAACCCCTTATTCGTTCCGATATTCACTCTACTGTTATTTCACATAAAAACCAGTAAAAAAAATTGGCTATTTATAATTTCGGCATTTATCGGTATTACTTTGATAATTAAACCAGGCCATGAACTATTTAATCCCGTATCTTTAATTGCCTTAAGCTCAGGTATAATTGCAGGCCTAACTATTTTAATTATTCGAATACTAAGCATTTATGACCATCCGCATACTTGCATGTTTTATTATTTTTCTCTGGCCTTTTTATTTAGCGGGATAATTTCAATTTTTTACTGGGAAACTCCCAATCTGCATACCTTGATACTGCTATTGCCAATAGGTATTTTTGGAACTTGTTATCAAGAATTTCTAATACGAGCTTCACAATTCGCGCAAGCCCGCATTGTTTCAACTTTAATGTATACCAGTATAATATTTAGCGGCTTAATAGGATGGCAAGTTTGGGGCGAAATTCCCGATTTACTTTCCTGGATTGGCATTATTTTAGTCTGTACCGGAAGTATTTTGACATTATTATTTGCAAAAAATAGTTAAACACAAAAAATAAACAAATAATGTATTTTGTAATTAAACTAACGTAGCAAATGTTGAATAAAAGTAAATAACGCTATTAAACTACCAATAATGGTTGTCATTATCACAATATTACGATTGAATATCCTGCTAATTTCAGCGTAAAAACTACGGTAAATTTCTTTAATTTATGGTAAAAAACCAATATAATCGCATTATTCACTGGGAGTGCTATTTAGCTGAGAGAGCATTGCTTAATCCCTTGCACCTGAATAAGTTAAAACTTACGGAGGAAAGTGAAACATGTCAAATTTGTTTGCTGATTTGTCTTTAATCAAAGAAAAGCGTCCCATTGTGCATAACATCACTAATTATGTTGTAATGGATTTAACCGCCAATGCATTATTAGCGATTTCAGCTTCTCCAATTATGGCACATGCTTTAGAAGAAATTCATGACATCATTCCATTAGCGTCAAGCGTAGTAATTAATATTGGAACTTTGGACCGCAATTGGGTCAACAGCATGCATCAAGCAATTAAAGCTGCAAATAAACAAAATATCCCAATAATTTTAGATCCAGTTGGAGCTGGCGCTACTAAGTTTCGTACTGACACTATACTGAACTTTTTAAAAGAAAATCAAATTGCGGTACTACGCGGTAATGCTGCCGAAATTATGGCGTTAGCCCAACTCAACATCAAAAGCAAAGGAGTTGATAGTCAATATGGAACCGAAGCTGCATACGACGCCAGTCAATTTTTAGTTGATAAATATAATTGTGTAGTTGTAATTAGCGGTGAAATTGATGTGGTACAAACCAAAAATAATTCTGCGCAAATTAAAAATGGACATGCAATGATGACTAGTGTTACCGGCATGGGATGTACTGCTTCGGCAATTGTTGGTGCATTTTGTGCGATAAATTCAGATTATTTTGCGGCTTCCATAAATGCTATGGCAACCATGGGAATTTCCGGCGAACTTGCAGCTGCTAAAAGCTGCGGACCTGGAAGTTTTCGCACAAACTTTATTGATCAACTGTATTTACTAAACCAAGAAAATATCAGCAAGGAGGTGAAAATTGAAATTAAATCCTAATATAAAATTTTATTTGATAATTGGCAGCGAAAATTGTACGCATCATTCCTTATTTGATATCGTCGCCATGGCCGTCAATAATGGTGTTGATGTTATTCAACTCAGAGAAAAAAATGCTTCAACTGAAAAAATTGTACAAATTGGTAATACCATTCAGCCATTTTTAAAAATCCATAATGTTCCATTAATTATTAATGATGATATCGAAGCTGCTAAAATATTGGATGCTGATGGTGTACATGTTGGTCAACATGATGCTGCGTATAAAACGGCGCGCAAATTTTTAGGACCAAATAAAATTATCGGCTTAAGTATTGAAAATGCTAAACAAATTGACGCGCTTAAACAATATCATGACTTAGATTATATTGGAGTCGGTCCGGTTTTTTCGACTAATACTAAAAAAGACGCTGCCCAACCATTAGGCATCACGGGTCTAAAAGGAATTTGCCAAACAGTAAACATTCCAACTTTTGCAATCGGCGGAATTGATTTGCATAACATAAATGATGTAATGCAAACTGGCGTACAAGGAGCTGCAATTGTTTCGGCAATTTGTAGTGCAGAAAATCCAGCGGAAGTTTGTGCATTATTTAGTGAAAAATTATTATAGCTTTTATATGCAACCCAAAAAATACATTCGAACTTTAACTATCGCCGGATCAGACAGCGGGGGTGGCGCTGGCATTCAAGCCGATTTAAAAACTTTTGCTGCATTAGGCTGCTATGGTATGTCAGCAATCACCTGTTTAACCGCACAAAACACACAAGCAGTGAAGGCAATTTATCCAGCCACTGCTGAATTTGTACAACAACAAATCGAAGCAGTAATCTCAGATATCGGGGTTGATGCGATAAAAATTGGGATGTTATTTAACATCGAAATTATCCAAGCGGTCGCAAAAACTTTACAAAATTTAAACAATATTCCCATTGTACTTGATCCAGTTATGGTCGCAACCAGCGGAGATCTTTTGTTAGAAGAAAATGCAATTAACATATTAAAAGATAAGCTATTTCCACTCGCAACTATCATCACACCAAACTTACATGAAGCTGAAGTTATATTACAAAAACAAATTACTTCATGCCAACAAATAGAATGTGCAGCAAAAGAACTTTGCAAATATGGATCATCTGCTATTTTAATTAAAGGCGGGCACCTAAAAGAAGATGATAGCTCAGATTGCTTATATTTAGCTAATGAAAATAAAATTCTGTGGCTCAAAACCGAAAAAATTAAAACCAAAAACACTCATGGCACCGGATGTACTTTATCTGCTGCAATTGCAGCTTATTTAGCTAAAGAAGATAATTTAACCGATGCAGTAAAAAATGCCAAAAACTACATAACTACTGCCATCAAAGCCGGCGCCGCATATCAAATTGGACATGGCTGCGGACCAGTTTGTCATATGGGGGTCAAGTCTTGAATTTTGGAATTTGACTTAATTTAAGTCAAATTCCAAAATTCAAGACTTGACCCCCATATTTACATTTTTAATTTGATGTTATTCTGAGGTAACTCCCTGCTAGTTTTGTTTTCAAGCAAAATTTTTATTTCGTTATTCTTACAAATATCAAGAGAGGTTTTCCCATCTTTATTTTTGATTTGCGGATCAGCGTTAAGATCCATTAACAATTTAACCAATTCCTTCCAGTTGCTCTTTACTGCAATGTGAAGTAAACCTTGCCCCTTAAATAAAGAATTTATAGGTATCATTTGGATTTTTCCCTTTAAGATTTTATTTAAATCCAAATCTACTTTTTTTTCAACAAATTGCTTACAAAATGCATTCGTATATTTAAACGCTGTAATTATGTTTTTTCTAATAGTCATTATGTTTGCTAATTCAGGATATTTTTTTGCGCCCCATTTGCCATCTTTTTTCAGATATGTAATATCTGCTCCATGCAGTAAAAGATATTTGTAGTAACGCACTTTTCCAGATGTAGCAGTAAGATGCAAAACGGTATTAAATCTTTTACCAAAAGGCTTATTAATATTCACTTTTTTTACAAGTGCTTTTATTTCATCGCTAATTTTTTCATCTTTGGCTTGACAAAGCTTTTCAATTTTTAAGTAAAGCGAATATTCATCACACAACATATTTCTTATATTGTTTTTCATGGCTAATTCCACAGGAATTTGGTCATAATAATTTTTTAATTTTATATTTGCTCCTTTTAACATTAATTCTTTAATCATAACTTTATTTCCACACTGTACCATTAAGTGCAATGCACTATTTTGAGCATCATCTGCATCTAATTGCATATTAATATTTATGTCCCATTTTTTTAGATTATTAATCAAATAGCGCGCGAATTTCTCAATGGCATGGTATTTTTCTTTGTATCCGGTACTGTTTTGATTACTTAAAAGACATAACATTGATAGACTAACGAAAATTTCTTTAAAGATATCATGGTGATGTTTCTTCAATAATTTATAGAGTATTTTTTCATTGTCCTTATTATAGCGGCGAAATAGATTTTTTATGTTTATCCTGTCTACTTTATGTTGTTTACTTAATAAAATATTAATCAGCTCACTATTATTTTGCTGAATAGCATAATCAAGCAGATTTCTTGGAGAGCTATCATCATAATAATCCGTTTTAAATTCATAATCGATCTTAAATCCTTTTAACACAAATAAAGTAACTATTTTATGATGATTATTATCAATTGCCCATTGTATTGGATCAAAGTCTTTCAATTTATTAATATCTGCTCCATACTTTAATAATAGTGTAACTGCTTTTGCATTATTTGCTTCCATCGCAATTTGCAGCGGTAATTTATCTTTTACTTTTTGATTGAGATTAATTACTTTTTCATATACCCTTTCAAATGCGAGCTTTTCCCAGATATTTCCTAATTTATTAATTAATACATTATAATTTTTTCCTGTGCCAAATCTGCGCACAAGGAGACTTTTATTAAATTCTGACCAGAGTAAAATATTTTCCATAATTTCTATACGTTCGTTTTTATTAACATCATAAATAACATCGGAAAACATTTTTTTTGGTGTAATAGCTGACATTTCAATATCCATTAAGCTCACTACAAGGACTTGTAACTCTGACATACCTTCTTTGACGGATGAATTGTACAATATTTGATACTGTTCATTTGCTATCGACCGCAGTTGCCAAAAATCAAGGCTTCTTAATGTGCGATTTTGTTCTGTTGATAAGGCTTCTTCTAATAGTTTTCTTGCTAAACATAGAGATTTAACAGCACTACCATTTTGAGCCTTTTGTCTATAGTAAGCGCTTAAAGTACAATAACAGCTACTTAAAAACCTATAAGTATCGTTTGTTTTAGATTTGATTTTCTTTGCAACTTGCATAGCACGACGAAACATAATTGTTGTGCTTTTTATATAACGACTCGCGTTGTCAAGTTTATTGATCATATCATCAGTCATTGATGGTTTGTTTAATCTAAAATTACATATTCCCAAAAAATAGTATGATTTTGCGACAAGGTTTAAATATTTATCGTTATACTTCGCTCTTTGATTTTTTTGATTATTTTTTTCATAAACGTCTATAATAAATTTAAAATTATCACGAGCTTGTTTATATTCACGTTTTTCTATTAATAATGATCCAAGATGGTATTTTGATATGAGTTTATTATATGCATCACTCCATTTATCAGATAGGCAGTAAAGTGGTGTTATTTTTTTATACAACTTCTGCGCATCGGATGATGACAATAATTTTGTATTAATACGCCTACGAGAATATTCAGGAAAGTTATAGAAATAATATGACTGCAAATATTTTGACAGTGGTTTTTTTTCCTTAATGTTAGAAAAATCTAACCTTGTGGAAAACGCATCAAAAATAAAATTTAATTCATATGTTTCAATTTTTTCATATAAAAATTCTAAAATTTTAACGTATGCTTTTTTCTTTTTCCCGATAAATGCATTATCAAAAGCACAATGCAATAATGTCCATCCTTCTGCGCCCAAAAAAGGAATATTTAATTTCTTTTTCTTTTGTGCAATTTCAGGAGTAATATAACATGTTAAAAATTTAATATTAAAAACTTCTTTTAACGCATTAAGATCGCCTTTAATAATTGCTTCTATTGCTAATATATAATTATTAATTTCCGAATCATCCAATACTTTTGTGCAAGGATCTAATTTAGTAGGCGTTCTATATATAATTTTAAGCAGAAAAGCCAGATCTCTAAGTAAATATGTAATTTCTGTTTTAACTTCCGAATATAGGCATTTTTCATCTTTGCCCACAAATAAATCTTTTTCTTTCATTGCTTGATCAATTATTTGATTACGACTGTAATTTTTTATTCTAGCAATTAAATTGTCACTTTTTGAATTAGTTAAAAAATAAAGATTTTGTATCATCTTGGCTATTCTGCCATTAATTTCACCTCGTTTTATACGAACTATTTGGTATTTATCATAAAGTGAAAGTATTAGTTTTTCGATTATCCTTTTTGCCAGACGATTAGATAAATCAAAACAGTTTTTTATTACCAGGTTATTATTCCATATATCATAAAACGTACGATTACCATTATATATTGGCGATATAATTGTGTAGAGATTTCGCAATTGTTTAGAAACTAAATTATAGTTGTTTCGATTTTCGATAGGTGTATAGATGTTAGAAAAAGGTTCTTCTTCAGAAGACCTTTGATGAAAATGGATCCATGCGTCGATAGATTTATTGAACAAAATTGATTCAGCCATTTGTTCGATAAAAAAAGCTGTGGCTTTACATGCATTATGATCCAGTTTTTCTATTAATTTATTGAAATCAAGATAAATAAACATTGGTGCTAACTGGGGCTTTTGTGATTTGGATAAGAAGGACATCTTAATTTCTTGCTCATTCAACGAAAGAAGTTCTTGATAAATTTTCTTTGCAAGACAAGGAAAACCTTTGTTTTGTAACATCATCCCAAGATCAAACGTCACTTTTTGATTTTCATATACCCACGCGATAAAATTTTTCCTGCTTTTTAGGGCCATAAATAAAAAATATTTAGTGGTTAGCTTGATTTTTTGCCTGAATAAAAGATTAAGATCATAATTAGGTCTTTTAGACGTAATTATTTCAAGTATTTGAGGGGATAATCTATCTAAGTATTTTTGGTGATTTTTGTGAAGGTCCTCCAAAAAATTAACCAAATCATCATCACTTGAAATTTTCTTTGTTTTAGTTTCATTTTCTATTTTATTTATAATGGTAGAAAGCTCATTCTGAGACACAAGAAAATTTCCTATTAGCTTATTTAATTCATCTGTAAATTCTTTTAAGTTTGGTTTTTTTGGATCTGAAAATTTAAATGCCGGAGCATCGTAAAATTTTAATGTTTTAATGTGTTTCGACAATGCTGTGATTAACGATTTTCTAATTGTGTTTACATTTGATATATTTAATGAATGATGAATGAAATAATCTTCGATTAGCTTTCTTAAAATTTTATGCATTTTCATTTTAAAGTTCCTGTTAATTATAGTTTTTAAAATAGCAATTATGATAAACAAACTGCTATTGGTTTCTTGCGTTGATAATACCAACTAATTCTTAAGGTTTTATTAACAAAAACAAAAAAACTTAAAAAAGTCTCTGTAGGGAACAAAAGATCATGATATTGTTTCCTGGATTGAAGTTTTGAGTGGTTTCGGAGGAAAAAAAAGCAACTTCAAACACCGCCGAAACTGTTTTTTAAGTCTGGCTACATGTAAAATCACATCACGAATAAAATCTAATCCATAACGAAAGAAACTATATTGCGGTCTTCTGCCATCACGATATTTATTAAAAACAACAGGTTTTTTAGTATCACGCCATTCACCAATTTTATGCGCCCAACTAAAACCAACAACAAGTAAGGACATCAAAGTCTCAATTCTTTCACGCTTGGTAATATGTGTATCTTCAAAATTAAATCCTCTGCTTTTTAAACTTTGAAATAAAACCTCAATTTCCCATCTGCGTAAATATATTGATACCGCATTTTTTGCTTTGTATTGATTCGTTGCCACAAGTAATAATTCACCTGACTCAGATCTTCCTGCCGCTACAAATAATTTTTGTCCATGAATTGTAACTGGCTGAATATATGACATCTGAGATTTCTGTTTTAGCTGGTTAAATAATTTCTTAACCTTAAATGTTTTTTCATAAAATATATTTGCTTTCGATCCTTCTTTAACCCTTATATAAAAGGGTATTTTGGCTTTAACCAAATTCCTAAAAAAATATTTATTCGCAAATTCTCGGTCTGCCAAAACGCCAGCAATACAATCTTTACCAAACACTTTTACAAATCTTTTTACAATTTCAAACTGATCATCGCCTGTCGAACTGGTGCCCTTAAGTAAATTCCAAAATAATGGAATCGAAATTCCTTCATGCGCAATTCCTAAAGTTAAAATATTAATGCTGGATTTACCCCACCACCAGTTTGTGCGATCCACTGTTAAATAAATTTTATCTGATTTTAAAAAAAAATAATTCGAAAATTAATTTGGCTAAAACTTCTTGCTTAATTTTGAATTGCGCAAAAAACCTTTTTATCCTTTTATATCGCGAACCAAGTTGCGCATTACTATCGAATGCTACCGCTAATTCTCGCAGATTAACTGTTCTTACAACGAACAACGATAGCAACATTTTTACAAAACAATTCAATCTAGACTTGTGCCAATCGAGATTTTTACTTAAAATCTTCACTAACTCGCTGGTGGGATTCATATAACCTCCTTTTAAACTTCAAATATTCAAAAATGAGATTATACATTTTCCCGTAAAATCAGCGAGTTATTTCTTTATTCATACAAAATTGTCCCCTACAAAGTAAAAAAGTTTATCAATATAATCAAACGCTTATTTGAAATGAGAAATTCCTTAAGACTCTGTTAAGGTTGATGGTCTAGAATAAAAGTTGATTACAATAAAATGGTAAATAAAATATTTGCATTTTAAATATAGATAATGTTGTTGCAGAATATAACCCCCAAATAGAATTTTTATTAAACGTAAGTACCGGCTTGTTAATTTCAGGTGGTACTATGTTAGCTCTTGAAATTGTTAAAAGAAGATGTTAATAATAATTACAGGTCCATTAATGCAAACCCAATTTCATTACAGCAAAATTAATTTTTTAATTGACTTCTCCTCACTAAAAGTTAATCTAATCATAATACTATAATCTAAATCCCACCGCATCAGCTCTTAATTTCCAGAACAATGACGAACGATTAATAAAGGCTAAAAAAGAAATTTTGGAGGCTAAGAAAAATCATCCAAACTTAAAAGGGAAAACAAATTATGAACAAAAATAACACAGCTATAGAGACATCAACCAAAATTGCTGTCTTTAAAGGCAAAGAAATCCGCAAAACCATCCATAATGGCGAATGGTGGTTTTCTGTTATCGATATCATTGAAGCATTAACTGGTTCAACCAGACCAAGAAAATATTGGTCTGATTTAAAAAATAAACTTATAAAACAAGGATTTACTCAAGTGTCCGATAATATCGGGCACTTGAAAATGGAAACGCCAAATGGAAAAGCACGCACAACTGATACAGCAAAGATGTTCAAGGTTTTGGTGAAAATAAACAAACTGTACAATTACACCAAAATTACACACGCCTTTCATATAAACATTTTATACAGAAATACGTTTTTAAACTTGAATTTAGGTTAACAAAATTCTGAACTTATATTTTTGTTTATTTAAATATTCAACTGAACTTGCTATAATTTTTCAATAATAAAATTATTGTCACAATAATTACTTTCAAGGTTTATTCAAGCATTGATTTTTGTAGTTATTTTGAACAATGCGCAGTTATTAAACAATTTTTGCCTTGTCTGCTAGTATACATAGCTAATAGTGAGGAACATATATGGAAAAGTTAATTGGTTTATGGGGATATTCTCGTAGTCTCTCTACCGCATTTGAACGTATGATGATTGAACGCGGTGATTTTGAAATTTTTCATGAACCATTTGCTTATTATTATTCCAAAAAACATAAAGGACAGCAACAGTTTAATTTAAGCCCTCCTCGTATTATTGAGCAACTCGATAATCCAGCATCATATAATCAAATAAAAAATTTATTAATAAATAGTTCTAAATCAAAAAACACTTTTTTTAAAGAGCTGTCATTTTTTGTTTCGAATGAGTTTATTCAAGATACAGATTTTATTAAGAAAATAACAAATACATTTATCATCCGAGATCTCAAAAAAACAATTATATCGTTAGCCAAGTTAAGTAAAAAATTAAACTTTAACTCTTTATGTATTGGTATTCGAGAACAATATCAAATATTTAGAGCCGTTCAAGAAAAAACTGGTACAATTCCTGTTGTTATTGATGCAGACGACTTAGTTAATAACCCTGAAAAAATAATTAGAGCATATTGTAAAGCAGTAGATATCCCATATTTATCTACGGCTTTACAATGGAAGCCATGCTTTGACTCACGATGGGAAATATTCAAAATAGCTTTTCAAGAAGTTGGAGAAAGCTCTGGATTTAAGAAAACAGAATCTACATCATTTGACATGTTATACAACTCCCAAACACTGCTGGAATTATATGAGAACAATAAACATTATTACAAATTTTTATCGCAATATCGTTTGACCTAGAAATTATCCATAACAAGTTTATATTAAATGGCTTATGGACAAATATTCAGTAATTAGTGTTACACACTCGGAAATTTTGTTATTTTCAGTGTTAATCACTAGTTCAGAATTAGTTGGTGGTTCATATTCAGAGCTTATTCCATTCATGCTGGAAATCTTTTTATTAAAAGTTTTACTATATAATCTTTTTGGGTCGCGTTTTATACATGTTACAAGCGAAGTCTTCTCCATTCAAAGTTTTTCTTATACGTCACCAATATTTTTGTCATATTTAAAAAAGATAATTATAACTAATAACTACAATCTATTATACAATCATTTTTTGTTAAAAATTGTCTTGCTTAATATTTTACTTTTTTCTAATTTATTATTAGCGCTATTACTAATTTTAGGTTATTATACATTATTTAAAGAATTAAAAAAAATAGGAACATATCATGTATGAAGGCATTGAAAAAAGTGTCCGACTATTATCGTATTACTGCGATTCTAATAGATGTAAAACAACTTCTTCAAAAAAAAATACTGAAGAAACAAAACCACTAATTATCTACAATATAAAAACCAAAGATACAAAAATTGAAATATGTTGTTGTACACATCATAAAAAAGACTGTATTTCTATTAGTTATAAAATATGTAACGGTTTAACCGCATATACAGGGGGATTTATAGCAGCCTCTTCAATTTTGTTTAGCTTACCCAGTCTATTTTTCCTTTTTCTTGATAAAATAGTTGTGAAATCTGATAATCCAAGCCCATTAGGTATTTTTCAAGTCAAAGATCCGACTGCCAAAAGTTTATTAATTTCATGTGGAATATTAGGCAGCGTAATTATTGTATTAGCTCAAGCACCATTGAGCACCTATTATACTAAATTGAAAGTTGAGTATGAAATTAATAAACATATAAATTGTAAAAAATACCTGAAAAAAATTAGAAGTTTTCCTTTGGCTATTTTAAAAAAAGTAGATGAATATTTAGGAGGAACTCTTCGAATTTTCTTTCCTATGCTTACTTTTGCTAATTTTATTAAATTAGGACTGCCTGTCTCTTTAATCTCTTCCGATGCAATTAAATTTAGCATTGCCTTCCCTTTAGGAATACCTGGGGGAATAGCCATTGCAAGCGGTGTTGAACATTTACTGAGTGATAATCTGCCTTTATTGATTAATTCTTTTGACAATTTTATGAGCACTATATATAGCTATTTGTGTAAAAAATGCAGGAAGCTTGGAGAAAATAAATATAGTTTCTTTAGCTGTATACAACGCAAACAAATTCCAACTAACTTAACCAATAAACAAAAACGCAGTTTTCTACTAAAAGGTATTTGCAGAAATTTTGATGCGCTACACAAAAGTAAGTTACTTGATCTTGTTGATATAATTAACAATCACTCAAAATGCTTGTCAAAAAAACAAAAGGCTGAATTTATAGCACGACTTCTCAATAAAGATATTCCCTTGTATAAAACTGTAACGACTTATTCATTAATGCTTTCTAGCGCAATTATAATAATCCCTGGAACCTTAGGCTTTCGAGAACAAGCAGAAAACGCTTTTACAGATTTTTGGGCGATGATAGGTTATACAGTACCAAAAATTTTAGGATATTGTATAGGACTAGGCTCGGAATTTTTATTTTTTATTTTTTATACTTTAACAATTTTTAGATTATTAAAAAGCGCTCTTAATTTCATCAGGTGCCATAAACCCGATAAAAATGATAGTACAAATTGCAATACAAAAACAGCCTTGTCAAAATTTGGAACGTTAATATGTCTAGCATTATCTATACTTTGTGGATTACTTCTTGGCATTACCACAATTGCGATAACCCCTGTTCCAGAACAATTAGTCTTATATATATTTGTATGCATTGCAACTCTTCTCACTAGTACTGCTGGTTCAATAGAAGGCTCTTTTAATTTTGCCCAAGATACCCTACCTTTTACAAAAAGTATTCAAAATAAAGTGATGACAATCGTTGGAAAATTAATAACTTTCTTAACTATTGCTTCACCTGCTGAAATTGATAAAATGTGGGGACAAGTTCACACTAATCTTAAAAATTTTAATTGGTCTGAAATTTCTAATCGATGCACTACCATCATTGAAGAAACTTCACAAAGTAACGTCAATTTTGAAAATATCTCCGAGGAAAAATCAAAAGATACTGTAACATTACAACCAGGAACATATCATTAAAAAAACATATAATAACACAAAAAATTATTAATCAAAGCAACCCAAATGTTATATAGCCAATTAACTATTTTGGCATTTTCTTTGTTTAGAAAAAAAAGATAAAAAGCACACAATCACTGATAATACCACACTAAACAAACAAGCATATCTAAAATGCATCATCAAATTGTATTGGGCAGAAACTTTATGAATAGCTTCTGATTTAATAATATAATTACCAGATAATATTTGCGCGAATATTGCAATACTAACAAATCCCCCAAAATATGAAACCACAGCTTTTATTGATGCTACCATACCAGCATTTTCTGAGTTAGCATGACCCATAATAAATGTAATGTTTGCTGTAAAAAAAATAGCAATAACCACACCTAATACTATCAAAGAAATAATTATATAAATCAATGAAGTATATTGTTGAAAACAAAAAAACAACATTGAGGATAAAACCAACATTACTGTAGAGAAAATGATATTTCTTTGCGCACCACATTTATCTATGCAATATCCAATTCCAAACCCAGCAAATAAAGAAGTAATTGGTAAAATTGTTAAAATAATACCTATCTCTGCTGCAGGAAGTTGTTTTATCATTTTTAAATAAAATGGCACAATAAAATTAAAACCATCAAATACCATATTAACAATAGCAACACTAATAAAAGCAAATAGTAATGCAGAATCTTTAATAAGATTAATATCTATAAGTGGATTAGGACAATTTTTTACTCTATAAACAAAAAATATAAAACAAATAATACCAACAACAATAATTGCAAAAATATATAGTACTAATATATTATTAAATTGATTTAGTAAATAAGCTAACAAAAAGAAAACAATTGAAATCAATACGCTACCTATTACATCAAATTTTTTCATGGCATTTTGCTGGCTTATCTCCCTAATATCGACAAAGTATTCTTTAAGAAGAAATAGCCCGATAACACAGAAAGGAATATTAATCAGAAATCCCAATCTCCATGAATAGTATCTTATAAGAAGGCCTCCTAGCAAAAAACCGAAAGCAAAACCGGCGCCAGCAAAAATCGTAATAACTCCAAATGCTCTGCCTGTAAAATAAGACGGCAAGTACTTTGTAACCGTAGCCCCATAGGTTGTCAACAACATTGCTCCACCAATCCCCTGACAAAATCTAAAAACTCCTAGCAACCATATATTTGTAGATAACCCGGAAAAAAAAGATCCAAAAATAAAAATTACAAACCCTATTTTAAGTACTTTCATTGTTCCTTTTAAATCACTTAATCTGCCAAACGGCAAAAGTAAGCTGGTTAATGCCAAATAATAGGTTAGTAAAACAAGCGAAGCACAATTTATTGTTAAGTGAAATGAATCCGCTATAAAAGGCGTACTAATATTTGCATTTGCAATATCCATTGATATAACAAAAATGGCGATGGCCGATGCAAACAATACAAAAAAATTTGGTTTTTCTTTATACATAACTCAATCCATACTATTAGCATTTCGATAATTGGCGAAACAATATAAGCAATTTATATTGCGATTATAAAGTAAACAATCATAAAGTAAACACTTGCATAAACCTTATAATCCATTATTATAATTTAATTATGACCTAATGATATGAAAAAATGTTGTAATGCCAAATAAATAGTTTAATTTGAGAGATAGAAATACCAACTTGTTTTTATTATAATACGCAACCAATGAATCAAGATTTCTTAAAAAGATAACAATTAGGAGATATATTATATGTTATTCCATTTGAAACAAAAAAAAGAAATTAAGAAATATGAAAAAATTAAAGAAGAATATATGCTAATATGGGATGAAATTTTACATACATGTAAAAAACATAAAATGATTTTTGGCGTATCCAAAACCATTACTTTTATACCTTCATATAATACGGTAACCACACACCCACCAGTTATATATACGTGTAAAGTCTTTGAATTAGATAGATTAATGCCTTTTTTATCAATCAACAATGAAATGATAGATAACAATTTTTCAGAATGCATAAAAGAATATAAAGATGGAACAAAAGTAGTAAAAAAAGTTGGCAATATCAGCACCACTGTTGAAATTACAACACATCAATGTGATTACAGCTTACTTTATTATAATAAATTACCATATAATGTAAGATTTTATTCAATTAATCCAAGTAGATTGTTATATTCAGCAAAGCAACTACATAAACTTATTAAAGACAACAATATTTGTCATAGAAGTAATGTTACATTTTTAACTAAATTAAATAAATATGATAGAAAATTAAAAAATATTATAAATGAATTAAGCTTTCTTAAAACAACCCAAAACTTTAAAAAAGAAATGTTTAAATATGTTGTTAGTGTCGCGCTTTTATTAAATGGGTCATTGCCTACCGATTTATTTTTGTATATAGCCACTTTTATCCCAGAATTTTACGGAAATCACCAAGAAGTCATACACTATAATAAAAAGACAAAAAATAATTTTAACCCTAACAATAAGTATTGTTTTGATAATTTTTACATGGGAAAGAAATTATATTCTAGTATAGAAAAAACTTATGAAATAAGAAATGTGTTTAATGAGATGAAAGAACAAAACTTTACATCATTTTCACTTCGCATAAAAAATAATGGGAACTTTACGAGAAATTGGTATACAAAATTATTTTTAAGCAAAAGATTCTATAAAAACTTTGGGAGAGTTCAATCACTTATCTTTGCTTCTATAGCATTTAAAATAAGAAAAAAAGATATATTATCTGCCGAAAGATTTCTAACATTATTATTAAATTCAAACAATGATACTTACAAAATTCTGAACTATAAAAAATATTGGATTTTAAGTGAGTTGTTTCAAAAAGATTATATAGGGTTGCTAGCGAGCTTACATAAAAAATTGTTACGTGATATTGAACTACATAGTTGTAAAACTAGCAAAATAAAGCCATTATAATAATTTTTCTCATCGATACTAGTTTTAACTATTAGTTATAGTTTTGTACATCATTTTACGAAACGTGATTGAATCTACCAGTTTTGATAGAGTTAAAACTTTAGGATCAACTTTATTATTTCCATTCGATGATAACGTAAGAAATTCCCACAATAAATCTCAAAAATGAAAAAAATCATGGTTCGGATTGTTCTCACCACCTTTATTTTACGAAATAAAGACCGCGCAATTTTTTAATTGTTGCTTTAACTTAGCAATCTGTTTTTCTAAAACATCTATTTTATTTTCAACTGTTCTTTTTTTAGCATCAGCAAACTCTTTTGCAATATTGATTTCCTTAATTTTTTGCTGCAGTAAATTTATATCAGCTTGCATTTTAAGCTTATTTTTACGTTCTTTTAAAGTATGTAGAATAAAGCAGATTATAAGATAAGTATTAATATAATTAAGCAGATAGTCATAACAAATAGTGATTATGTAAAGCTTTACATAATCACTACAATCATCAAAACGGTGAGCATATTCAGTCAGCAATGGATATATTAGAAAAACTATACGCTTCCAACGAATAATAAAATCAACTAATAAAAATCACAATTTTT
This sequence comes from Gammaproteobacteria bacterium, assembly GCA_050123335.1. Lineage (GTDB taxonomy): Bacteria > Pseudomonadota > Gammaproteobacteria > UBA12402 > UBA12402 > JASFHF01. The sequence continues at coordinate 48,158 of JASFHH010000005.1, read as the reverse complement.
TCTGCACAATTACACCAGAATTACACACAACACTAAATTTGGAAAACTGAAAAATCGCTTAAAGCCTTGTGCGCTACCTGACACATAGATAACAGAATATGCCGGAGACATAGGTTACACTATTAGGCTTTTGGTCCAAGAGTATTACCTATGTCTTCGGTATAAAACGTAACCCATGATCCGGGTATAGACCTTGAAAAATAATATGGCCAGACCTGGAATTGAACCAGGGACACGAGGATTTTCAGTCCTCTGCTCTACCAACTGAGCTATCTGGCCATAAAACAAAAACTATCACGCATTAAACCGATTAGCAGCCTTTGCGTCAAGCGATTTTTACAAAAATAAATTCGATTCTTAATCGCTGGTTTCTACAGCTTCCTGTTTTGCAGGAAATCTTTTAACATATACCTGACTTCGCAAAGTATTAATAAACTGCTGCAGCTCTTCTTCAGCTTTCCGCTGAAAAATCATTTGCTGAATCTCTTTTTTGTTAACTTGCTGTGAAGATTGCGGCCCACGTGTACTTAATAATTTTATTATATGCACTCCATTGGAAGCACGAATTGGGCCAGCCACATCACCAATTTTCATTTTCTTTACCTTGTCGGCAAAAACTGCCGGCAATTCAGCTAATTTACGCCATCCAAGATCGCCTCCTTGCAGTGCTTTGCTACCGCTTGATTTTGCTATTGCTAATTGCTGAAAATTAGCGCCATGCTTAAGCTGCTGCATAATATTTTTTGCCTGTTTTTCGGCTTCTGCAATTTGTGCTGGTGATGGAGCATCAGCTAATGGAATAAGTATATCACGTAAATGATATTCTCGTGATACTGATTGTCCACTGCGCTTCATCGTAAGTAAAAAATCATTTACTTCTTGTGGGGTAACTCTAATCCGGGAAATAATATTTCGTTGCTGCAATTTTTCAATTTTAACTTGATTACGCGCCTCTTGCCGAAATTCTTTAATTGTGTAACCAACTTTTTGCACCTGTTGATAAAGCTGATGCACACTTATGTTCCGCTGTTTTGCAATTCGCTGCAACCCTAAATTTAATTCTGCATCACTAACGTTAATACCCGAACTCTCAGCTAACTGCAATTGCAATTGCTGATCAATTAATTGCTGCAACACTTGTTTGCGTAATACATTTTCGGGCGGCAATTGCATATTCGCTTGCCGAATTTCATTTTTTGTAATTGCAATTTGATGATCGAGCTGTGATTCAGTAATTACATCATTATTAACTATAGCAGCAATGCGATCAAGTGGAACAGGCGACGATGCTACGCCAACTGCAAATGCATTTGTCATCACTAAAGAACAACACAATAATAAAAACATTATAATTACTAATTTCGCACTTGTGCGAAACACCTTACCCGATGGGGATTTCCAAGGGGAGAACAGGGGTTCTCCCCTTGGATCGCCGTGCGCGAATTTACTTCGCGCCGGCGATAAATTCAAGGAACAAGTTTCGCAATTCGCGAAACTTGTGGTAACTTTTTTATTCATAATCTACTCTCCCGCTCAAACACATCATGATAACCAGAAATTGATTGCGCCAAAAAGTCTCCCGTACCAGTATTAGCAAAAGTTCCCAAACCTTTCAAAGCAACTTCTACATAAAAACCATTATCATATCTTCTTTGATAATCTGGCGCTGGACCCAATGAACTAAAAGTACGTGCAACCACAAATTTTATCGCCCAACAACAACTATCATAGGAAAATCCATATAAAAATGCCTGACTACTTTTATGGCTCCAATTATAATTCCAACGACCCATGATACCCCAATGCTGACTAATCTTCCAGTAACCGGCAACATTAGTTTGCTTTAAATCATTCCCTGGATCATTAACCGGCAATCCCGGAGTTTCATCTCCTTGTCTTATGTAATTGTAATCTACATTAAAAATATGATCTGCATCTGGGCGATAACGCAAACCAATATCACGATTATTAAGAGATTTATTAACATTACTCCAAGTGGCTTTGCCATCAATACTCCATCTGGGATCAAAATTATAAGTAGCCATAGCAGTGATCGGCGAAGCATGATACTGATCATCTACACTTTCCGGGCAATTATTACTGTAGCAAAGCCGCACCCTTCTTTTCTTGAAGTAATAAATTCTGCCGATACTTGCTGATGCTTTTTCATCACCGGTATCCTGATCAAGAAAACGGGTAGTAACACCTAAAGTTACTTGATTAGCATCTCCAATACGGTCAATCCCACTAAAACGATTATCCAAAAACATAAAATTATAATCAAATGTTTGAGTACTAGTATCAAAATATGGGATATCGTTTTGATTATGATATGGCACATAAAGATAATATACTGTTGGTTCTAAAGTCTGTTGATAATCGTGCCTAAACAAATGCGCAATACGATCAAAATACATTCCGCCTTTTACGTCAAGAATTGGTATCGCTACACTAGGAGATTTAGTGAAACCAAACTGCGGTTTTTGTAACTGATAAGAAGTGAATTGTAATTGCGCACGCGGCGTTATATAAGCAAACAGCCAATTCAGCGGTAAACTAACATACGGTCTTAAACTGGTACGCGTACTAACACCTAAAATGTGCGTAGTATCAGGATATGGATTTTGCTTAAAAGTAAAACGAGTCCATTCGCCATTAAAACCAAAATGTAACGCATTAGGATTAGCGGGAAAATTAGCACCTATTTGTAATTGTGGTAAACGCGCATACTGATTGCTAATATCAGCTTGATCAACTGGGTGCAATGTTTGATACGACTGCAAATTTCCCAAAAAGCTCCAAATATCATTAGTATATTTAATTCGTGCCTGGCGTAATAATTGATTCTCACTATTGTTAATTAAACTACTGCCTAAATCGTGAAGATAATAATCGTCACTAACTTTATTGTAATCAACCATTGCAGATAAATTTTGATTAAATTTTGTTAAGTTCTTAAAGAAAAACTTTTTGCGATCATCACTTCCTGTTGCGCCCGGATTATTCCTTTTAAATCGTTTAAACTTCCGATCATTCGGCAAATAACCAAACCCAACTCGCCCGTTGCTGTGAGGGATCAAATAACGAAAAACACCTTGTAAAAGCACACCGCGTTTTTGCATATAATTTGGCGTAATCGTAGCATCATAATTGGGTGCAATATTCCAATAAAATGGCGTAGCAATTGAAAACCCTCGTGACGAAGAAATACCAATCTTTGGAAATAAAAATCCCGTATGCCGTTTATGATTAATTGGAAAATTAAAATAAGGTAAATATAAAATTGGCAAACCCTGAACATATAATCTGGTATTCCACGATTCCCCTCTACCTGTATTTGAGTTTAATTTAATCGTGCTACCTTCAATAACCCAAACTTCACAACGATTTGGCTGACAAGTAGAATAAGTTGCATTTTTTAAAACGGTAATTTTGTCATCTGTATGCTGAACTTGTTTTGCTGAACCGTGTGCACTTAATTGATAAACATGTTTTTCAGTTTTTCCTGTCTTTGGGTTTTTAACTGTAAGCACACTGGTATTGCCGCGTGCAAGACGATAATGCGCATCATGCAAAAGAATTTTTTTGGTTTTTACATTATAACTGGCTGACTTAGCGATAATTAATTTACTTGGTGCACGCAAACGAACATTCCCTGTAGTTTTAATTAATGCTACTTTGCCGGTGTTTTTATCACGATAAGCATAAGCTTTATCTGCAATAAGTTGCCGATCAATTTGGGTAATAGTTACATTATGTTTAAAAACATACGGACCATGTTTTAACGGAATAATCACATGATCAGCATGAATATTATAATTATCGGTTTGTGATTTAACTCGCGGATTGGGTAGATAAATAATTGGTAATTCTCGAAAATAACCATTACAAAGATTGCATGCATTTTTCTGTGTGATCCAACCCAGTTGTTTTGCAATGAATGCCTGCCGCTGACAAATTGTATTAACAGAACCCCAAGCGATTGGGCTAAGCATAATAAGCAACAATAATGTTTTTAAATATTTTAATCGCACAATATCACACTTTTTAATTTACGGTACTTACGAGATATTTTACGAACTGACAAGCGCACACTCGGAGGGTTGTTTGCAAACGCGCTCCTGGCTAATTTTCCCAAGTTAGTTGGGAAAATTAGCCAGCACATCCATGTGTTGCTTTGTTCGTGGCATCCTGCCCCTCAAAAGTTTGCAAACAACCATCGCTCGATGCGCTAAATGCAAAATATCTCGTAAGTACTGTTATATATACAAATTTTGCAGTGTATCAGATTTAAGCAAATTCCGTAATAAAAACTTACCGAAACAACATCTTTATGGTATTAATATATTAAGTTTCACAGGAGAAAAAATATGGATACATTAGAAGCAATTTTTACTCGACGCAGTGTGCGTCAGTTTACTGATAAACACGTTGATGATGACATCGTAAATCAATTACTTAAAGCTGCAATGAGCGCGCCATCCGCAGTTGGCAAACAACCATGGCATTTTATCGTAATAAGAGATAAAAATCTATTGGCACAAATCCCCACAGCGCACCCACACGCACAAGCAAGTGCTTCTGCTAATTTGGTGATAGTCCCTTGTGCTGACCCAGAATCAGGACACAAAAATTTTTGGCCGCTTGACCTGGCGGCTGCTAGCCAAAATATTTTGTTAGCTGCTCGAGCTTTAGGTTTGGGCAGTGTCTGGTGTGGAATTTATCCCAACGAAGAAAGAGCAGAAGCAATTAGATCTTTGCTAAAAATACCAAAAAATATTATGCCATTTTGCGTAATCCCTGTTGGTTATTCTGATATTGTACAAAAAGAAAAAAAATGCGTTATGCCAGATAGAATTCATTATAATAATTGGTTAGGACTTACGCGAAAAGATGAGATGCGAGGCAAAAGCGAGCGAAAGGAAGGAGTTTATAAATAATAAATGACTGACTTGAGCGAGCTTTTAACAAAGCAGATCGCTTTTCGCGTAAGTTCTGCTGGTAAAAAAATAATTCATGTTGACATGGACTGCTTCTACGCAGCCATTGAAATACGCGACAACCCAAAATTAAAAAATAAACCTATTGCAGTCGGAGGTAATCCTGATGAGCGTGGAGTAATTTGTTCTTGCAATTATATCGCCAGAAAATTTGGAGTACATTCTGCTATGGCAACCGCTCGTGCATTACGTGCATGTCCAAAACTAATTTTATTACCAGTAAATATGTCAAAATACCGTGAAGCATCTAAAATTATTCACGAAATCTTTTTAACCTTTACTGATCTAGTGGAACCTTTATCCCTCGACGAAGCATATTTAGATGTAACCAACTGCAAACATTATTGCGGCAGCGCTACTATGATTGCCAAAAGTATTCGCGATAAAATTAATTGGCAACTAAAACTTACTGCATCCGCCGGTATCGCACCTAATAAACTCCTAGCTAAAATTGCAAGCGATTGGAACAAACCAAACGGCCAATTTGTAATTATTCCAAATGAAGTTGCAAATTTTATGCGAACGTTACCAATAGAAAAAATATTTGGCATTGGCAAAGTCACTGCAAAAAAATTTGCAACTATGAATATCAAAACTTGCGCTGATTTACAAAAATTATCTTTAGCAGATTTAATAAAACATTTCGGTAATTTTGGAGCAAAATTATACGAACTTTGCCGCGGCATCGATCATCGCGAAGTTCAACCAAACCGCGCCCGCAAATCACTCAGTGTTGAAGAAACTTTTACAAAAGATTTATCTACAAAAGCTGAATGCCTAGCACAATTACCAAAATTAATTACCAGATTAACTCGCCGCTTAGATCCTAACTTAAAAATCAAAAATCAATTCATTAAAATAAAATTCCATGATTTTACCCAAACAACCGTTGAATGTATTTCCACAAATACGAATTTAAAAACATATGAACAATTATTAATTGAAGGCATAAACCGCCAGCAACAGCCAGTAAGACTGATCGGTATTGGAGTGCGATTTCAACCTGAAGAACTAAATCAACAACTAGAATTAGGTGATTTTTTATCGTAGAATACTTCGCATTGGGCGATTAGCTCAGAGGTAGAGCGCTGCCTTCACACGGCAGAGGTCAGTGGTTCGAAACCACTATCGCCTATTTAATATTCTAATTTTGCACGCAGTGCAAAATATTTTTTTCGATGGGGGTTCTTATAGGGGGAGAAGCAAAACTCTTCGGGTCATCCCCGAAAACGGGGGCACAATAATTTAAGCATATAATACTCTCACTCACATGTGGTAGCAAGAGCGTTTGTGGCAAAATTTTTATACCAAAACCTTTAGCCTGAAATAATAGCTAAAGTTGAGGTTTGCTTTTCTACATCTTGGTTTTTAAAAACCTGTTTCTGTAATTGTTCAGCTTTCTTATAGAAATAATTACGACTATGATTATATGAATAGCTGTTTTTGCGCACATCTACAAAATACTTCCTGGCTTTTCTCCCACCTAATAACCATTTTAATGTATCCAACACTTTTTCGATAAAAGTTTTTTTGATAACCTTCAAACGAATTACTTTACGTAAGCTATTTTTTTTAACTGCATCATTTGAATTTTTTTCTGACCCAACAAAAGCTTCTTTAGTGACTTCGCAAAATTTATTCCATGAATTCTTTAATACCCCTGTTAATTCTTTTTTAGTAGCTCTTTCTTTTTTTAATGACATTTTGATATCTGATGTAATTTCCATCAAACTTGTATAAGCTTGATCTAATTTCTTTATTTTTGCAGATTGAACTAGTTTTGGGGCTGAAAGATTTTTTCTTATAGATAGCAGATAAGAAGCACCGTTACCTATAGCTTCTCTCAAAGCCTCTAGCTCATTTCTTAAAGGTCTCAAACTTTCTTGGCGCTTACCTATTTTTATTACTTCTTTAATATACAAAATTACCGGCTCAGTTCCTTTTTTATTGAGTTCAGGGTGATTTCGAAACCCTTCATTAGTTTTAAGTTTTTTATTATACTCTTTCAGTATAGGTACCAACGGAGAAGCAACTGGCATTTGAATATTATGCAGTAAATTACGATTTATAGTTTCTATCCGTAGGTTTCTATCAGTGAATTTTTCTATCTTTTTGGATATGTACTTGGGCTCAGGTGCTTGCATTTTTATTCTAAATTGATTTGATAAATCAGTTAAATTAACAGTTTTGCCAACTGTTTTAAAAATCATTTGCATATTTTTTATTAAATATCGGTTGTTGCCTTGCGCTAACTCTTGGCATATATTTACAGCTATTATTTCGAATTGTTTTTTCATGCTACACCCCCATCATCATAATAATAACTTTACTATTATTAATAATAGTATATCAATATTAAGAAAAGCTTAAGTAATATCATTTTCTGGAAAAAAAACGAAAAAAATTAATTTCCCTAATCAAAAATCAAAGACTTATGGTTAAGTTAATTAGAAGGAGTGATTCCCAACACCCAAAAAATTCACCGCGCAAACGATGGCATTTATATCGTGATGAAAGATGATTTTGACGCACCAGATGTATTAATACATTTTTTAGCTTTTTCATATCCTTATGCCTTTTTTAGCAAGTTTGACATCTCTATCAAACTGTTTTTTCCTTAAAATATTCAGCATAATTTATTCAATCTCCCACTTATCAAATAGTTCATCCAAACTACCACTCTTAATTAAACCTTTTCCTGCCTTAGCTTCTCTAATAGCTTTGGCAGTTTTTTCATTAGGAATAGATAAGCTGAACGATATTTTTCGCTCTCGTTCAATGTATTTATATAACATGGTAATAACCTGTATTGGTGTTAATCCCATAGACTCAAAAACCTTATGCACATTTCTTAAATCACCCTCTCAACAGAAACGTAACTGGCCCATCGTTACACAAATCAACTTGCATATGCGCACCAAATTGACCAGCGGCAACAAAATGATGACGCTGTTTAGCTTGATTCAGCAGATAACGAAATAATTTATGACCTTGCTCGGGTGGTGCTGCAGAAGTAAAACTCGGTCTCATGCCTTTTTTAGTATCAGCGGCAAGTGTAAATTGCGGCACTAACAATAAACCGCCTTTAACATCCTGCACACTTAAATTCATCTTGTCATCAGCATCACCAAAAATGCGATAACCTAAAACTCGTTCAAGCAATCGATCAGCATTTTTTTCCTGATCTTCCCGCTCTACTCCAATAAAAACTAATAAACCAGAATCAATCGTACCAACAATTTTACTTTCAACTTTTACACTAGCATGAATAACGCGCTGTAATAAAGCGATCATAGATAAACCTTATGTTTAAAAACATAAAGTTTAGCAGAATTACTTAATAAGAAAAGAAATGTAACACTAATAAACTTCGTCGTAAATATCGTCAATATAATGCTTAAGATCTAACAACTCTTCAACTGCTCGGCGTGCTTCTAAAGAGGTCATTTTTGGTTTGTTTTTGTTGTAATCGACTTTGTGTTTGTTATCACCAACTTCTTTGCATTTGATTTCAAATTCAGACAGAAAATCATCCATTAACTTATGGTCGTACATTGCTTCAGCTCCTCTGATATATTGCGGTTATTCTTCATGAATTAAACAACGTCTATTATTGTTATACATAATTTTTCTGGTTTTTACAAAGAATTTTTTATTATTTTTTTATTAGCTGATATGGTACATATTTTGGCCGCCAAATAGCGTCAAAAACCGCCTGCTCAATATCAATCTGCGGAGCCACCCCATCAATAATCGCTTGTTTAGCCACTGCAGCAGCAACTTTGCTGCTCACTGCTTGAATATCTTCCAATCCGGGCAATAAAGGTGCAGCAATATCTTGTGTTGTTGGCACACATTTGGTCAACGCACAACAACCAGCCCAAATCATCTCAGAAGTCAAACGCCTAGCTTTTACTGCAATCACGCCCAAACCAATGCCAGGAAAGACAAATGCATTATTACATTGCGAAACACCATCAAAAGGACTGCCTGTCGCCACCAACGCTTTACCATTAGTCCATTGTGCAATATCAGCAGGGATTGCCTCAGACTTTGCAGTCGGATTTGATAATGGAAAGATGATTGGGTGCGTCACATTATCTGCCATAGCTTTGACTATATCTTCGCTAAAAGCACCGCCAACTGTAGACACTCCGATTAAAACGGTCGGTTTCACTTTTTGCACTACTTCCAGCAAATCCATGTTAGCTAAATCTTTTGCATATACTTTTTGAAAAGAAGTAACATTGTCCAAATTTTCAGTAATTAATCCACGCCTGCCCAACAGATAAACTTTATCGCGCGCTTCTTGTATTGAAATACCTTCGCGCACCATTGCATCACAAATTTGATCAGCAATCCCCGTAGCAGAAGTACCGGCACCAAAAAACACAATCTTTTGCTCAGACAACTTTTGATCTAATCTTTTGGTCGCCGTTAATAAAGCAGCTAATACCACCGCACCTGTTCCTTGCATATCATCATTAAACGTGCACATTTTGCTACGATAACGTAGTAAATTTTCCCTGGCAGTGTCACGCGCAAAATCCTCCCAATGCAAAAACACATTTGGAAACCGTTTTTGCACCGCTCTTACAAACGTATCAATAAAATCATCATATTCAGAACCTGTGATTCGCGGATGCTTCCAGCCTAAATAGCAAGGATCATTTAACAATGCTTGATTATTAGTCCCAACATCTAAAACTACTGGTAAAGCTTTATGAGGATTCAAACCAGCACACAATGTATAAACTGCCAATTTGCCAATACAAATATTAATTCCGCCGACGCCTTGATCACCAAGTCCTAAAATAGCTTCACTATCGGTAACCAGTACAATATCAATATCATCAGACACATTTGCAAGAATCTGCGCAATCTTATCCTTATCAGGATAAGAAATAAATAAGCCGCGCGGCCGACGATATTCCGCACTAAATTCTTGCACTGCCTCACCCACTACCGGCGTATATATAATCGGCATCATTTCCGTCAAATGATCACCAACTAATTTATAAAATAAAGTTTCATTACGATCATGCAAATCATTAAGAAAAGTATACTTGGCTAATTCAGAAGGCTGATTTTGAAACTGCTGATAAGCACGTGTTACCTGCTCAGTTAAAGTTTCTATTTTTGGCGGCAACTTGCCTAATAAATTGAAAGTTTCACGCTCTTCAGCAGTAAATGCTGTACCTTTATTCAAAACTGGCGACCTAAGCAAATCGTCACCAAATAAAGATGTTTCGACTATGTGATTCATGTAAAAAACCTCGAAATATTTATGAATTTATTTCAAGGTTATAACATGTTAGATTTGAATTTGGTAGTATTTTGGTTTTATAAAATAGAACAAGGATTGTTATATTGTCTCTCTAGCTTTCTATAATTATCTAGTATTCTTCCCAAATCTTTTTGTAAAGGCTGAAGATGACTCAAGTAACGATTAGACACATAAACACAACCATCATATTTATTCATCTTAGCTAATTTCTCAGCCCTCTCGATATAAATATTCGTTTTTTTAAGAAATTCTCCACATAAATCTTCATCGAAATATGCTACACGAACTATCCTTTTTCTATTTTCCTCTTTTTCAATAAACTTCTGAAATGCACCTACTTTATGAATCTCTTTTGGTATTGGCTGCTTTAAAAGATTCAAAATCTCTTTCTTTAAACTTTTCCCTACTTCTAACACTTCATCCACTTCTTTAAATAATGATGACCACTTATTATTTTTAGTATAACTCATAATTACCTCTCCAAGTTTAATACAAAAAAATCTGTTTCGTGTAAATTATAGACTGTAATTATTAAGGAAAACTTAAGACCGTGCACTTTTTTGCGCTTTTTTGCGCTTTTTTATAAGCATATGATTTTATTGCTGAAGGTTATAAGCATAACAAATTTATCGCGAATTACAATCAATTAAGTTAGAAAGATGTCTCGATTATTTGATTTATGTAAACAACCCCGAAATATTTAAGCTTGCCTCAAATAATAATTGTTATAATCAAAACGAAATGATAATATTTGTCACTTAAACAAGAAACATCAATAAACAGCATAATAATAACAAAACACTTACTAAAAGGAAAAAAACATGAGTACTTATAACATATATATGCAAATTAAAGAATCTCACATTGACGATACTTGTAACTCTTTCGAAATAGTTGAAAAACTAAAAGACATATTTACTTGCGATTGCGATGATATTGATAATGATGTAAAACATTTTTCTATAAAAGAATGTGATGATTATATATTCAATGTTACTTTTCAAACTCAATTATCTGATGAAAAAGGAGCACAGTTCTACATGATGATGATCAATCAGATGCTGTACAACAACGGATTTACGCTTAAGAGCTTTCACACACAAGAAGTCAATACACCACTACTATTATCACTATTTTTTAGTAATAAGCCTGAGAATAACTGTGTAGAGGCATATCCAAACAGCTTTCTTTCTCCTCAGAATATCCAAATTAATCTGAACTGACAATTAAGCTAGAATGCAGTCGTTAATTTAGAGGACAAATTATGGGATTCGAATGCGGCATTGTAGGCTTACCAAATGTAGGCAAATCAACTTTGTTCAATGTGCTAACTAAAGCAAGTATTGCAGCGGAAAATTTTCCATTCTGCACTATTGAGCCAAACGTTGGCGTTGTTCCGGTACCTGACGCACGCCTACAGCAGTTAGCTGATATCGCAAATCCTGCCAAAATCATTCCAACCAGTATTAGATTTGTAGATATTGCAGGTTTAGTTAAAGGCGCGGCGAAAGGTGAAGGCCTTGGTAATAAATTCTTAGCAAATATTCGCGAAGTAGATGCAATTGCACATGTTGTGCGTTGTTTTGAAAACCCTAACATTGTCCATGTTGCTGGCAAAATTGCACCACTTGATGATATTGAAGTAATTAACACCGAATTAATGCTGGCTGATTTGGACACAATAAATAAAGCTTTAAACAAAGTCGGTAAAAATGCTAAAAGCGGCAATAAAAAAGCCATTGCCGAACATGAATTTTTACAAACGGTGTACGCACATCTTGATGCCGGCAAACCAATTCGCATGTTACCTTTAGAAAATGACGAACAAAAAATTATTTTAAAACAATTACAATTACTAACTGCAAAACCAACTTTATACATTGCCAATGTAAATGAAGATGGACTGCAAAATAATCCTTATTTAGATCAAGTTACTCAATTAGCCGCGCAGGAAAACGCACAAGTTGTTGCAATTTGCGCAGCACTTGAAGCAGAATTAGTTGAATTAAATGATGAAGAAAAGCAAGAATTTTTAGCAGATGTCGGCTTAAAAGAACCAGGACTAAACCGTGTGATTCGCGCCGGTTATGAATTACTTGGTTTACAAACTTTTTTTACTGCCGGTCCTAAAGAAGTTCGCGCCTGGACAGTAAAAAAAGGCTCAACCGCACCACAAGCTGCAGGAAAAATTCACACTGATTTTGAAAAAGGATTTATTCGCGCTGAAGTAATTGCGTTTGATGATTATATTAAATATCACGGCGAACATGGCGCACGTGATGCCGGCCGCTTACGGCTTGAAGGTAAAGATTATATTGTGCAAGATGGCGATGTAATGCATTTTAGATTTAATGTTTAACTAACAATCGCTGCCGCACTACTTCAAACAAAAAAATTCCGGTGGCAACCGAAACATTAAGACTGGCAACTGATCCCGCCATCGGAATATGCAGCAACTGATCACAATGTTCTTTGGTCAAACGGCGTAAACCTTTTCCTTCTGCACCCATCACAATCGCAATCGATCCTGATAAATCAGCGTTAAATAAATTTTCTTCACCTTGTTCGTCAGCTCCCATTAACCAAATTCCTTGGTCTTTTAATTTACGCATCGTTCTAGCTAAATTAGTTACCTGAATAAACGGAATTGTTTCAGCCGCACCGCTAGCAATTTTATATACTGTCGAAGTTAAACCAACCGCACGATCTTTTGGTGCAATAACAGCTTGCACTCCCGCTGCTTCAGCCGAACGCAAACATGCACCTAAATTATGTGGGTCCTGCACCCCATCAAGAATCAGCAAAAATGCCGGCTCAGTTAACTCATCCAATAATTCATCTAAATCATGTTCGCTGGTTTTTGCGGCTAGCTGAATTTGCGCAACAATTCCTTGGTGACACGTATCTTTAACCAAGTTTTGCAGCTCGGCTGGTGAAACAAAACTTATTGCAACTTTATGTTCTTTTGCTAACTGCAAAATTTTTTGCGCACGTTTATCATTACGATTTTGCTGCATAAAAATTTTCTGCACATTGGTTCGTAACTTTTTTAAAGCGGCTTCGATTGCGTGTATTCCATAAATAAAATTTTTCATCTAAACCCTCAAAAATGCTCAAAGCTTTTTAAAAATAATTTATGTTCTTTGCCATGTAAAAAATATTTAAATTCTTTTTCTTTAGTAATTTCACCAATCGGTATTAATGCACGCTTAAATTTGTTTTGAAACTCTCGCGCAATGTCTTTAAATGAATTTTTTTCTATTGCTGCTAACAAACAATAATCTTCGCCACCAATCGCAGCCATTTCAAAGGCATTTGCATCAAACTCCTCTGCAAATTGTAATAAATTCTCAGAAACTGGTAATTTCTCTAAATCTATTTTCGCTCCACAATTTGAGGCTTCCTGCATATGTACTAAATCTATATTTATGCCATCCGAAACATCCAACATCGCATGCGTTCCCGAATATTGCGCTAAAAATAATCCCTCACTAATTTGCGGCTGCGGACGATAATGTTGACGCAACAATTTTTTGGCTAAATTATTATCGCAATGATTTTGCAAAATACATTCAAGCCCTGCCTTTGAATCTCCAAGATTACCAGTAACACAAATTATATCATCCGGTTTCGCACCAGAACGATATTTTATTTTTCCTTGTTCTGCTTCACCAATAATTACGACATTAATAAAAATACTTTCCTTTGCTTTAGAAGTATCACCACCTAATAATAACACTTGGTGCTCAGTTAAAATGGAATTTATTCCTGCAATAAAATTTTCCAGCCAATCACTAGGAATATCCTGTGGTAACGCTACCGATAAAAATGCATATTTTGGTGTGCCGCCCATTGCCGCAATATCACTTAAATTTACGGCGATAGATTTATAACCTAAATCAAGTGCTGCAATTTTATCACGCAAAAAATGCGTTCCATCAATTAATAAATCCGTGGTAATTAATAACGATTTATTTTCTTTTTGTGGGATCACCGCGCAATCGTCGCCGATGCCGACAATATCATCAGGCACTTTCGCTTGAAAGTGTTGCCGTAAATTTTCGATCAAACCACCTTCGGAAATTTTCATTAATTGTCCTTATACATTGAGATTTAATTACTCTGCTATTATACTTCAAACATGAGCAAAACGAAAAAAACATCGCCAGCAACTATTACAATTAACAAAAAAGCTAAGCATGATTATTTTATCGAGCAACGCTTTGAGGCTGGATTAGTTTTAGAAGGCTGGGAAGTTAAGAGCTTGCGCGCTGGAAAAGTGCATTTGCGGGATAGTTATGTTGTGCTCAAAAAAGGTGAGGCTTTTTTGATTGGCTGTCATATTACTCCGCTAGGCAGCGCTTCGACTCATATACAACCAGATCCAACCCGCACCCGCAAACTACTGCTGAATCAAGAAGAATTGAATAAACTATACGGCGCCGTTGAACGTAAAGGCTATACCATAGTCGCTTTAGCTTTATACTGGAAACACGGCCGCGTCAAGTGCGAGATTGGCCTGGCCAAGGGTAAAAAACAGTTCGATAAACGCAAAACCATCAAAGACCGCGACTGGAAACGCCAGCAAGAACAAGCACTTAAAAGGCATTGAACCATAGCAATTTTCTTAAAATAAGCTATAATTACACAGAATTCCTTATTTGGGGGCGACCCGGCTTCGACGTGGATTGCAAAACCAAAGGGGCATGCCGAGGACGTAGCTTAACCTCGTAAATCATGCTGCAACAAAGTAGTCGCAAACGACGAACTTTACGCTGTCGCCGCTTAAACAGGCACAGCCCATCACCCAAGTGTGCTTATGCGCTTGAATCTGATGGTCATATTTCATAAGCTCGCGGTAAAGTGCGCCTAAGGCAATACCGCTAAATTTAACTTAGGCTAGTTATTTGTGATCCCTGCTAATCGGGCAGCAAATAATGAAATTTAATGATTAGCTACGCATGTAGAACCGATGGCGGAGAGTTCGCGGACGCGGGTTCGATTCCCGCCGCCTCCACCAAACTGCCTTTCCATAACAATCTATAATTAAACAGCTTGCATTAAAAGATCAACTTCTTATAATTTTACGCAGCTAATAATCTTCTCTACTAATTTCCAACTTGGAGCAATTTTTATGAGCAATAAAATCATAAATATTATAAATGAGATCTTCTTCAGTGATCCCGCAAAATATATCTCTTTATTATTGAATTTTTATACCCACCCTTGCATTCATCATCAATCGAATCTACAACAAGAAGTTAAAGAGTCTGTACGAATATTGTTAGCAGCTCTTATCGTTGGCAATGTAATACTATTCTTGATTAATAATCTAATCTTCTTTTCACTACACATAAACCTCCATGAACTTATTAGTGTAACGAGGATTGGTGTATCTATTCTATTTGATAATTTATTGTTTGGTTTGGCTTTTTCTCTATTAATAACCTTATCGTTTTATATCTACTATCAACATAAACCATCTGTTATAAAACACTTGATTTTAAGCAGTTTTTTTTATGCAGTTAAACTATATGCCGCTCTTGCGTTTCCATGCTTTATTATCGCAGACTTGCTCTATGCTAACTTTCTAGAAGTTGGCACCATTACATTACACCCTCACAACATTCTGATATGGATTCTATTAAGCAGCTTTTTCTTAATTACTATCTTTGCCAACTGGTGGTTTTATATAAATCCTATTTACAAACTTGCTAAGCATCATAAACTGAAGCCTCGTTACTTAATTAATAAAATAGAAAAAATATATACCAAACTTGTTAAGGCTCTTGCTATTGTCATAAAAAGAACGACATTAGTTGGAATTACCAGTCTTGTAATCATGTTAAGCTTTACACCAAAGATAATTGCAAAAATTAATTTCTCTTGGAAACAAATTAATAAATATGAGCTAGCTAATGAAATTAAAAACTCACCTTTTTATCAATCCAGGCTAAAAGAATGTAAAAAAATTAATACACAAGTTCACAATGCATTTCTCGGAAATTAGTGATTATAAACTTGCCATTTCATCATCTACACCGTTTAGAAAGCTTATTAATCAAAACCCCACTATTTTGTTGATGCTAACAAAATGCTTACTTAAATTTACGCGATTTCAACTGCACGATGTTTTCGTACAGTTGAAATGCAACAAAAGAATTAATGCTGCCTTCCCCTTTTAGACGATGCATCCCGATATTTCTTAATTTCCAATAAATGATCTTCCATCGACCAAAGCGCGTGAAAAATAGTATCCTGGTCAACATGATGGTCGCTGCTCCATGCTGCTAATAAGCAATTCAATATAGCGTGTGTTTTTGTTAAATGTTCATCAATAATATCCTGTAACTCAAGCCTTGCATCCATATTTTGCTTCCGAATTGTTGTTATTATCAAGCAGCCATTTATCAACCAAATTTTTTAATTCTTCCATTGGTAATGGCTTCATCGCAAAATCATTACCACCTGCAGCTTTACACTCTGCTTTAAGCCCCTCCCCAAAGGCTGTTAGAAAAATCACGGGGGTGTGCAAAAATTTTGGTATAGTTCTTATTATTTCGCACACTCTCACCCCATAGATATCAGGTAAGCCCACATCAAGTAAAAATAAATCGTAATCGTTTTTTAAAAACTTAATAGCTTGACAACCATTCCGCGCAACATCCACGTCATAACCAAGTTGTTTTAAAAAAGTTAAATTGATTTTGCTAATAAGTTCATCATCTTCGATTAACAAAATTTTAAATTTTTCTGTGTCTTTATAAATCTTGCGATTGTTATTGCCAAAAACCATCGAATCACTCCCAATCCAAAAACCATCCGTTCGTTGATTTAACATAACATTTCTCCTTGTAAATTAAGATTCTTCCTGAATGTGGTTTTTGCTATTATTTTTTTCAGATGAATCGGTTAAAAATACTCCTGCATATTAATTACTCAACTTAATGATAGCTTCTTCAAAATAAGATTGATAATCTAAATTCAAACGCTATTTTTGTTATCGAAATTTCAACACAAAAATGTTACATTTGGCTTGGATTTACTCAAAAAACAAGAAACTGCCAGTAACATCGCTATAAGGCATTGAAAAATAAAGGTAATGAAGATGGTTTTCAATTACCACGAAAATATTCTTGTTAATCGACAATACGGCAAATGGAATGCAATATGCGCTATATGTAATGCTAAGACATATGTTTTTTACCAAAATCACGCTAAGATGTTTCCTGAGCAATTAGATGAGTGGATAAAAGCGATAAAAAGCGCATATTTTAATCAAACTTTATCGCCTATAAGATTAGATATTGATGTTACTAGTAACTGTTCAAATAATTGCATCATGTGTTTTTCAAAGAAATTAAATTCCAAGTTAAATTCAACATTGCCATTAGACCAACTTAAATCTATCTTTGATGATTTCAAAAATTTAGGTGGAAAAAGTGTTAGATTAACTGGTGGTGGTGATCCTCTAAATCATCCTAAAATTATCGAAATTATAAAATATTTAGCCGATTTAAAATTAAAAATTACTGTCGAAACGAATGGTGATTTATTACAAGGCAATATTATTAAAACTATTGCTAACTACGTTCATCATTTACGAATTAGTGTTGATTCTTTTGATAATAATTCCAGATATCAAGTTCATAAATCAAATGATAAGGCACATAATTACGAAAACTTGATTAAGAAAATAAAAACGGTTCATGTTGAGGCTATTAAATTTAATAGAGAACAAGAATTATTTATTGGTGCTACCTTTATTATGCTTCCGGAAAATTATCGCAACATCAGTAAATTTATGTGTGATATGTATGATGTGGGGGCTAACTGGATTGCTATTAGAAAAAATATTTGTAGAAAAGTTTACGATGATCACCCTGAAATCATTCCATTTGTTGAAAATCAAATAAATATATTCAAACAAAACATCAAAGATAAAAGAGATTTTATTATTGAAAAACAATATGGAATATCTTTCAAACCAAAAGATGATTTTAATTTCTGCTGGATATCACGATTAAGATTTATCATATTAGCCGATTTATCATTACAATTATGTTGCCTAGCTCGCAATGGTATAATGCCAAAAGCTAAAATAGGCACAATAAATGATAAAACTCAATCTATAGCAACTTTATTGAAAAATAATAGCCACATCCAAGATTTTCAAAAAAACATTCCAAAAAACTGTCAATTTTGCATCGATAAGGAAAATAACATTAGTTTTGCAAACATCGTAGCTTTACTAAAGCAAAACGCCAATTTTAATTTTACTAAAGCGCATGTCTATTTAACCAATGAAAAATCCAATGATAAAGCTTGTATGAATGCTAACAAAATTATGCAAATTCCACTAACTAAAAAACAATATGAACGTTATATGCAAGGTGACATAGTTAATGTGGCAAGTGTATCCGATAAAAAACGTTCGGGTGTAGTTATAGTTATTATACAAAACGGAAAATATCTGTTGGTAAAACAAAATAAAAAGCCATACAAAGATCATTGGGCACCCATTCATGGCAAAATTGAGCAAGGTGAAACAGAGGAAGCAGCAGTTATCAGAGAAGCTCATGAGGAGCTTGGTTTAGCGGTAATTCCCATCAAAAAAATAGGCACATCTAATGCTGATTACGATGTAGATGAGTTGCATTGGTGGATTGCAGAAAACAATGGCTGTAAAAACAAATACAAAATTGACAAGCGAGAAATTGCAGAATACAAATATTTTTCGCCAGAGAATTTGTTAACGTTACAATTATTTCCTACAACTAAAAAAATGTTTTTAACCAACATTCTTCCTGCTTATTCTAATGCACCCTCTGAAAAATGAACCGTATGAAGGAAATTTTTTACCAGGAAAACGTTCGTTTAAAATATTTAAGATTGCCGCATCAGTTTTAGTTATGCTATGGCTATTTAGGATTTCCCCAAAACGATCTTCATCACTATGAAAATATTCAAACTTAACGTTTTTCATTGAATTATGAACACGATCTTCATAAGAAGATAATATTTTTTCAAGCATTTTCATCAATGTCTGCACGTCACGAATTTCAGTCATGGTGTTTGTGTTTTTACGAATAGACGGCGTGCCGGAAATTAAAGTAGGATAGGCCATCGAGTAATAAACTTGCTCATCATGACTATTTAATTTAGTTACGTGAGGATGCATAATAATGGCCGCATAATCTTTTAAACCGTAAATGTCCGTATATGCTTTTTCTACAATCTTTGACGGCATGATGTTTTCACTGGTATCAATCGCTTTAAATCCGGGAGTTGTGCCAGCAGTTAATAGCATTAAATGTTTTACTGTATCAACAATATAAGAACTAGGTTTTAAATTTCTAGCACACACTGCTTTAGCAAAAGATTCCCACATAATACTATATTCAATTTGTGCGCGAGTACTTCGAGATTGCCACCACGCTTTTTTCATCAAGTAGTTTTGAAATCTCATCCAATTAATATCGTCATCTTTTTCGGTAAACCATTCTTTGGTAAAAATTAATATTTCTGATGACCAAGGATTATCTTTTCTGCCTCGGTTAGCAATAGTTTTCATAGTTGCCCATTGATCTTTGATGTTTTTCGGTGGAACTGGTGATACACCAAATTCCTTACGCAATTTTTTGTGACCGATTGCATCGGTAATTTTAGATGCTAAAAATACCGATCTGCCTCCGGATGTAATACTCCAACAAGGTACGGCTGGACAACCAGAAAGCGGAACTAAAATTTCATATAACCCGTACATATCCCCCGGCATAAAAATATTTAATGGCGCGATGCGATCTTCTGTTTCAACAAAAACCTCACCAGCATTTTTTAATTGCAAAACTAGCGGCGTAGGACAATAGCCCAATTGATCTTGCAACTCACTGGAGACATTAGCGTTATCTAAACGTACTAAACGGCCAAATTTATCTGGAACACAAATGGTACCAAGATCAGTAATTTGCTCGCCATATAAATATCTGGCTTTAATTAATTTGTGCTCTTTATTTGGGTTTATTTTCTCAATGATGTCAAACAATTCCGGTTCAACTTGTTGCACCATTTCTCTAAAATCAACCCAACAGCCTTCAGTCAATTCACACGCTGGTTGATGTATTTTCGCAGTCATCAATTTCCTCCTCAGAAAGCTTGCGCATAGTAATTATGGATGATTGAGCATGTTTTAACCACCGAAAAACATCTGATTGTTGTGTAAGACTTTTACTATTCTGCATCAATTAACTTATTGATAAATAAAGATAATTTTTTTGAAATATGTGACATGATTTTACTCCTTTGCAATTTTACTAATAATCCCAAATTTAATTGGTGTCAGGCGTTAGTAACCACTGCAAAGCGTGGCTCGCTGTATTTCCCAAGGGTATTGTATTCCAACGAACGCCCGACATTTAGGTACAAAAAAACCGCGGTTATCGGACGCAGTTTTACCGCTTTGCATGTGTGTTACTAGCACGTTTTTAGTATCTCAGATTGATAAGAAAAATGCAAATAGAATAAACTACCTTTGTTTTTTGCAAAACAAAGCCAATTTCAGGGGGGGGGCAGTCTGGGGGGCAACTAATTAAAGTAAATAACCAAAAGCCTTTATCCATGCAACACTAAGCCAAACGTTAAGTAGTCGCCGCTCAATTAAACTGTATAGGTCACACTAATATCTTTTATAAACATGTAAAAAAGTAAATGCGCTTTTAAAATCGCATACACAGGATGAAAAACGACTTTGCCCTGTCTACAACACATAATTTCAATTTTTATTTTCAGTTACTTTTTTTATTAATTGTGTAATGTCGTCGTTTTTTTTATGACTAAATATAAATTTGGATGCAAACAGAATGATTGCTTTATTCATATGCCCTACAATCTCACTATTATTATCAATTGATTGATTGTCAAAACCATCAATATCTAAATTAACCATAAGAAGACCAATTTCCTTTGAAATTGGGATAAAAACTCTAGTGTTTTCTTGTCCTAATCCTGTTGAATAAAATCCATTGCACTCTGGATTTGTGATAATAACAGGATTGTCAGAAGTTAAAAAGAAATAACCTTTGGGTGCTTTTATCATTATCCATTTCATATTTAATAAATAAGAATCAATGCTTAAACCCAATTTTCCTATAGTATTAAGACTAAAATTATGATGTGGTTTTAGTATGTATTTTCCATTTAAGATTTCTTGCCTTAGTCGCTCAATATCTTTAGCTATAGGTTGATTATTGATTCCTTCATATTTATTACACCAATTTTGAAAACACTCTTTATGTTGTACGTATAATTTTAGTAACATATTAGATTCACGCTCAAATGGCTGTTCATTAGAAGCCTTATATGACGGAGTTCGTACTAACATGAAGCCAAAAAATTTTGCTAAAACAAGTCTATCATTATTTGATGGCAGTTGACCTTTTTGTAATTCCTTTAATGCATTTACTGCTGGACTTTCTATTTGGTCAGATAAAAAGTCTTCAAACACATTAACATCAATTCCATCCACAGCATAAAGATTTTTTTCAATTGCTGTATTGTCTGGTGTTTGACAATGTATTTTTGAAAGATCATCTTTATGATATGACCAAACCATATTATTCTGATCACAAAAACCATTTAGGTATACTCTTGCTAAGTAATGATGTTTTTTTTGCGAACATTTTTAATCATTATTTACTCTCATTTATATAATTGAACATTAAAAGGCATCTAAAAAACCCTTTAAACTTTTATTATAATTACAATTTAGTTTTTGTTTAATTTCTACTATCTCACATAATGCCAACGCTTTAGCCTTCATCTCAATATCAACCTCAGCATAAATATTGGTTGTATTAATTGAGACATGACCAAACCAAGCTCTAATTGTATTGACATCAACGTCTGCGCGCAACAAATGAGTTGCGGTGTTTGACGAATAATACGTGGGTTGACCACTTTATACTCTAATGAAGGTGTTTGTGGCAACATTTTACAGCAATATCGCTTAACTAAGTTATGAATTCCAAACCTAATTATAGATTGATAGCGACGATTTTAAAATACTAGTTCTGATCTTTCTCTGCCAGATATTAACAACATTAATAGCATTCATCCATAGCAAATATCATCTTAGCAATTATATACTTTATTTTGAGGTACAAACTGTACAACAAACAAATCTTGCTTTATATTGCGCTCTAAAGAATATCTGCTCCAACCATATATATCAGATCAACCAATGATATGTTGCCAATATTTGCTTTGTTATGAATTTGATCTAAAATTTTTAAAAATTTTTTTTGAATAAAAATCAGATTTCCTTTTCCAAGACTCATCTATCTGTATCTCCTCACGAGTAAATGAAAAATTGGAAGTATTTGTATCTACCATAACCCAACCTTTTTTAATAAATTTTAGTTCCAACAAAACTGTTCCTGTAAGATTACCTATATTAGAAAAATCCTTTTTATTTGTTAATTTGAATTTTAAATCACATTTCCAAGATTCGTTAAACGGCAAAATTAAACCAACAAAATGTCTTTTTACTTTTTGATCATCCCAAGTAACTATCGATTCTGCTGGTTTTAAATAAGGATATGCGTAAAAAGATTCTCCATCAAAAAAAAATTTTAATCTTATATTTTCAACTATTGCTGATCTTGCTCCTATGTTTTTTAATATAAAGAATGGTTCGACAATATTACTCAACTTCGTTGGTTTATATCCACCACCCTGCCTTTCAAATGCAATCTCAGAAAAAATGCCTTTAATTTTTGGCCTTCTAAGAAATTGCCACCAAGTAGAAAAACCAGCAATCAAAATAGAAATAAAACTAATTATAACTGCAATAATACTGGTTATATTAGAAAATGTTAAAATTTTTGACCAAATCATGTAAATACCTTTACTTGAAACTAATATATTAATAAGATACGCTTTATATTAAATTTATCATTTTTTCTTACAATCCAAAAATTTACATATTTTTTTACTAAAATAAATTTAAATAGCGTATATTCCAAATTAATTAATGTTATCGTTGCTTTGTTTTTTTCCTTTTTTAATTTCCATTCTGTCTTCTAAAGTTTGAAATAAAAATTTTGCCATCGACCCCGCCATATTAACAGCTAATTCAGCATGTCTACGTAATGGTTTTATTTTACGATGATGTGCATCACCAAGCTCATTTCTAACATTGCCAAGTCCTCCAACTATCGCAGAACAACCACCTAAGATACTCTTAAAAATTTTTTCAATATGTTGCGTAGAATGTAGTTGTAATGATTTGGCTGTTATTTTATATAATTTTGGTAATGTTATTTTGTCATCATCATATTCTACACATTGACGATCTAGTATCTCCTTACAACTCCCTTCTAATAATGTTTTAGCTATTGTAATAGCTCCTTCTGGATCAGTCCCTACTCTTTTTATAGCCTTATTCCAATATGAATTTAAATTTGCATGTGTTATCTGCCGCATTGTTAAATTAACAGACTCAACAATCAGACAAGTACAATTTGCTTCTAGTGCACTCAATAAACGATCAAATTCTGTTCTTATAAAAGCGCGTCTTTCTCGATAAGTTGAAAATTGTTCTTGTATAAATGGCCAGAAACTTCCCAGATCTCTATTACTCTTAACCCAAAAAGGCAATAAATTGGCATGTTCACTTTCCATGAAATATCTTCTTAACTTTTTGTATTGATCATCTCTCTGAGATTGACCGCCTGTAGCCGTACTAATTAACATATTCTGCAAAAACTCTCCTCTTGCATAATCATTTTCTAAATTTTTTAATTCTGTTTTATCATTAACATCACTAGTAACAATTTGATCCCATTTGCTCATGTTTTCCTCTCATTTAAAAATTTCTTAAAAAATCTCATTGTTTAAGATCTAAAAGCAGCTCAGAATAACTTTTCTTATCAATTGTACCAAAATCTAATCCTCCAAAAAGCGATGCGTTAAATTTTTGTTGTTCTTCTTGTAACTCTGCTGTTTTTATCTCTAACTCTTTCGTTAAATATTTTATTTTATTTTCTTTTTCTTCTGACTCAATTACTTTATTCTTTTCTATTTCTTCTTTTTCTTTCTTAATTTTTAAAACATCACTACGTAATTCTCCTATAAGATCAACATGTTTTTTAACATTATAATCTGGCATTAAATCACCCCAATCCTCAATAGCACTTACGCCTTCTTTTTGTATCATAATTACTTGTCTTACTAAGCTTTCTAACCATATTTTTAAAGCGTTTTTATCGCTATTTTCAATTTGAAATTCCAGAAATTTTTCAATTGTGTCAATAGTTGTTTTCAGATTTGATAATAAGTTATTTAATCGTCGTATCGCCATTTGTCCTCGCGAAAGTATAGTTTCATCACTTTCGCTTTGTTTAACAATCTCTTGCCATTTACTACCAAAAAACCCAGCGGAAATTGAACAGGCAGCTACACACATTAAGTGAATTACTCTTATATCATTAAACAAATTTGCCAAAAAAACCGCGAATAACATCAAAATTAAATAGGACAACGCAATAGGCGAAGTTAATACACACTGTATACCTCTCCATTCTTTTTTTTGCTTTTCATCAACAATAAACATATATTTCTTCTCCTAAAACTATTAAATTTTTTAGATTACTAATTAACTCTATTAAGAAAATAAGCGACCAATGCGCTCCATGTTCAAAAGGAATATCCATATCTGACAGCAATTCAAGAGAAATGCCTGAACCTTATTTTATGATTTTATTATTCTTGGCAGGTGAGATTTTGAACAAATCTCCCAGTGGCCGATTATTCTACCTCAATATTTAGAAAATACAATCCTTTATTTCACTAAATTTATTAATAATTAATAATCACTTTCAATAAATAAGTATTTTCGGTTTTTTAAAACACCTTCTGTTTTCTGAGTTTAGCAAGTTGCAAAATCGCAATACGATTAAGTTTTTGGGTATTTTGGAACCAACTTAATAATACTGATTTTAAACCCATCGAATTCGATGGGTTTAAATTTGAACTGTACAATTTTTTCGTAATTGCGAAACAGGTTGTTTCGCAACTTCAGATGAATGAGATCAGTTGTAAAGAATTTCTTTATAACTGCTACTCAATAATTTATACCATTTTGACGACGTCGGCAAAACGTTTGGCTTAAATTTAATCAGTGCAAACCGTCGACAATTTGTCTACAATTGATCAAGCTACCAAGGAACAAATTGTCCCCACGCGGTATTCTAATCCCGTCGAATTCGACGGGATTAGATTTCAACTATTCGGAATTCCCGATCAGTTCAGACTATCTGACTTCTCATTTTAGTAGTATCAATAGCTGTACCGCCAAAATCAACAAATTACAACGCGGGTTCGATTCCCACCGCCCAAATAATTCCCAAAACCCCGTAGTTTTTACGCTAGTTTTTAATTTTTTTATTTGCGATAATCTACCGTTTGATAATTTTAAAAATTAAAAATAGAGGTTTAACAATGAAAACTGATTTTATTTATGCGTTAACAAACAACTTTGAAGAACATGCTCAAAAAACTGAAGATGACGTGGAATTTTGGCTAGCACGCGAATTGCAACAATTGCTTGGTTATGAAAAATGGGAGAATTTTCTTAATGTTATAGTCAAAGCAAAAGCATCATGTACAACTTCTGGACACAATATCGTAGACCATTTTCCTGACGTCAGGAAAATGGTCAAACTGGGTTCTGGTAGCCAACGCGAAGTCAACGACATCATGCTTACCCGCTACGCTTGCTATCTAATTGCACAAAATGGCGATCCAAAGAAATCAGAAATTGCCTTTGCGCAAACTTACTTCGCCATACAAACCCGCCGAACAGAATTAATTGAACAAAAGCTCTTAGAGATTGAACGTGTTTCCGCACGTAAAAAATTAGCTACTACCGAAAAAGAATTATCAAAAACTATTTATGAACAAACCGGGGGAAATAAAAATTTTGCTCTTATTCGAGATAAAGGTAATTTTTCACTTTTTAGAAAAACAACTCAAGAAATGAAAGATCAATGGAATGTTCCAAAAAATCTGCAGGACTGCAGATTTTTGTCGCACGAAGTGCGCCCCGTAAGGGCTGAAGGTCATGAATGACCTTCAGCAAAAAATCGCCCTTTAGCTGATTTTGCTCCCACAATCATTTTAAAGGCTAAAGATTTTGCTACAGAAATTACTATTTTTAATGCAAAAGAACATAACATGAAAACAGAAGCTGCCGTCTCGCAAGAACATATTACTAACAACGCAGCTGTTCGCAAAACATTATTAGAAAGAGGCATTTGTCCTGAAGAACGCTCTGCTGCTGAAGATGTTAAAAAAGTTGAACGTCGGCTTGCCACAGAAAAGAAAAAATCGTTGGAAAAACCGGATTCTTTATAATAAAAGTAGTATTCTAACCCCATCGAATTCGATGGGGTTAAATTTGAATTGTATGATTGTTTCCACGGTTCAAAAATCAATAAGCTATAACGCAGATTCGATTCCCGCCGCCTCCACCAAATAATTCCCAAAACGTTGAATTTTCTAAATTATATTTAACCCAAAAGGTTAAATATAATTTGACTTGCCACGAAATCTATACTACACTTTTTAATAATTATTAATAAAAATAAGGGTAGACGCATTTATAACATGGAGATCACCTTTAAAAATAAAAAGCTTCAGAAAATCTGTAACTCAGAAAAAAAGTTGCTTAAAACTTATGGTAAAAATTGTGCCCGAAAGATTAGAGCGCGCCTTGATGATTTACAAGCTGCTCCTAATTTAGAAGCTTTTAAGACATTACCAGGTCGTTGCCACGAACTAATAGGTGATAAAAAAGGGTTGCTTTCTCTTGATTTGGAACATCCATTAAGATTGATATTTGAACCAACAAATAAGAGTATAAATAAAAAAGATGGTGGTGGAATAAATTGGAATTTAGTTAACGCTATAAAAATAATAAATGTGGAGGATACCCATGATTGAAAAAAGTAAACTTTTTTACCAACCAGACATCGTTTCTGCCCCTGGAGCAACATTGCTTGAAATTCTTGAAGAACGAGGTATGACTCAAGTAGCGCTTGCAGAACGTATTGGTCGCCCATTAAAAACTATCAACGAAATTATCAAAGGTAAAGCCGCAATTACTTCAGAGACAGCTATTCAGTTGGAAAGAGCACTTGGTACTCCTGCTGCATTTTGGAATCAAAGAGAAGCCAATTACCGTGCTTACCTTGCCCAGCAAAAAGAGTTAGAACGTTTAACTGCAGAAAAAGATTGGCTTAAGCAGTTTCCAATCAAAGAAATGAAAAAAAGAGGTTGGCTTCTTAAATGTGGCGATACTGTTGCGGAGCAAATGATTGCCATATTAAATTTTTTTGGAGTAGCCACACCAGAGCAATGGGAACAAGGATGGACACGGCGACGGCTTGCATTTAGGAAAGCCATGAATCTAAAATCAGATATTGGTGCTATTAGCGTTTGGTTAAGAAAGGGAGAGCTTGAAGGAGAAAAAATTCAATGCAAACTATTTGATAAAGAAAAATTAATTTCATCACTCGATCAAATGCGCGCGCTTACTAAAGAAAAAGATCCAGAAATATTTGTTCCTAAATTAAAGAATATTTGTGCTGATTGTGGAATCGCCATTGTCTTTATAAAGCCTTTTCCAAAAGTTCCTATTTATGGAGCTTCTTGCTGGTTGAATCCTGAAAAAGCATTAGTTCAATTAAGCTTAAGAGGTAAAACAGCCGACATTTTATGGTTCACAATCTTTCATGAAATAGGTCACATAATTAAACACAGCAAAAAAGAATTTTTTGTTGAAATAAATAACAAGACTGTAAATAAATCTTCCGAAGAATTAGAAGCAGATAAATATGCAGCAGAAACTTTAATCCCTTCATCACGCTTAAATGAATGGTTAAAGAAAAATGATAAACTGAGTACCGCCCTGATTATTGAATTTGCCAAAAAATTGAATATTGCCCCAGGCATTCTTGTGGGACGGCTTCAGCATATGAATTATATTGGATATAATAAATTCAATAATTTAAAATTTAGATATAGATGGCATTAAGAAAATTAAAACGATTTTTATTTACACATTAACAAATAACTTTGAAGAACATGCTCAAAAAACTGAAGACGGTGTAGAATTTTGGCTAGCACGTGAGCTGCAACAATTGTTAGGTTATGAAGAATGGAGAAATTTCCATAATGTTATAGCCAAAGCAAAAGCAGCCTGTACAAATTCCAAGCATAACACTACAGACCATTTTGTTGACGTCAACAAAATGGTCTGTAAAAAGGAAGCCCAGATTTCATGCAGACTTTAGGTGAAATTACTGCGTATAATATCTGCATGTGTCACTTTTTATCGGTGTTGCAATACAATTTTTTCAACACGAATTCCCTTTATAGTTGAGCTGTTGAGGTACTGCGCTAAATATTTTTCAAGGTCGACATCTTCAACTTTTTTATCCACAAAGGATGCTTCTCTAAATATCAATTTGCCTTTGATGCGGATACCAAACCCCATATGGGAAATATTAATATTGGTTCCGATGATATCTTTTAAATTCCAGTTTGGTCGGACAATTTCAATAACTGTTGCTGATGGTATTTGATCAAATAGTTGTTGATTAGGTGCACCATTCGTAAATAGCTTGCTAAATGGCAAATACAATATTTTGCTAGCCTGTGGTTTTACTTTATAACTGCAATCATGCAGTGCTTTATATAAAATTTTTACTTTCTCTTTTGGCATTGCATAAAATGATTTGATGGTGCTTGCCCGCAAATGCTTATACCAATTGGGTTTATCTATAAAAGCGTTTGCAGTTACAGCTATAGGATTTCCTTTCTCATCAAGAATTTTACTGTTAATGTCTTTTAAAAAACCTTGCTTTTCATTATTGATATTCCAATCCACACTGATGAAATGATTGCGATTAATGAATAATGCCGCATTGTTTTTGTATCTAACTTTTAAGATATTTTTTTTAAATTCAATTAAATTGTTTGATTCTACCAAAGCCAAAACAGTGCTAGCAAAAGTAGTACAATCAAACATATCCGTTCTATACAAAGGGCTTTTGTCAAACAATGCTTTTGGTCCTTCCCCAAGTGCTCCGTTCAAATAAGACTTGTAGATAAAATGCTGACTGTCTGCTTTGATTCTTTTTTTTATATCCTTGCTATGAGCAATTGGATTTGTGTAAATATTCGTTATTTTTTGATTGAAAATTTCCATATTATATCGTGGTATAATTGTTATTTGGTTGTTGGAAGCAAAAGCATTATTAAAAATCGCAAGATAAAAAAACGCCATTAAGCATGATAATTTTAGCACAAAAATTTTCAGCGATTTGCACATCACAAATTCGTTCCTGTTTTTGATTTAACCTGTTGATATTAATGATGTCAACAAACGCTTTTCTTCTTGATGAGAAATGATTAACAATATTTTCATAATGTATCCTTTTTAAGTCTATTTTGCAAGTTTTATAGTTCTAGATATTTAGGATATAAGCTGGTGGATCTCGATTTAAATAACGCATGTTTTATTCCTTATAATGATTGCAGCCATTATAAGAGCGATTTATTTTCTTTCCATGCGGAAATTTTTGGTGTAGGAGCAGTGCTGACCTTTTCAATCGCTGCTCGCTTCATTTCAAGATTTGCACGCGCGTAAATTTTATGTGCTGCAGCACATAAACTCTATTTATGAGCAAACTGGAGGAAATAAAAATTTTACTCTTATTCGAGATAAAAAAGAACATAATATGAAAACAGAAACCGAAGTTTCCAAAGAACACGTCACTAACAATACTGCAGTTCGTAACACTTTATTAGAAAGAGGTATTCAACCCGAAACACTTCCTGCTGCTGAAGATGTTAAAAAAGTCGAGCGCCGGCTTGCAACTGAAAAGGAAAAGTCGTTGGAAAAACCAGATTCTTTATAACTGCTGCGCAATAAATTATAAGCAAATAACTACAAGCGATTCATCATTATTCTGTTTAAAAATAACGCAGAAAAGATCAAAAAAATATTTTTTTGTTAAGATTCTCTTGTATATAATGTAATTGCTACATGTAAAATTGTAATAAGATTTCTGTAACGCGTGTAACGTAATTTAAGAATAATTGGAGGTGTAAAATGAGTTTCTTTGGATGTCTTCAACGTTCTATAGGTCCTTGTTTTTTATATATGGCAGGAATTACTCTTATGGTTGGAGGCCCAGTTTTATCAGTAGATGGCATGACCTCCAAAGATGCTCTTGCCGCACTTCGAGCAATAGGGGGATTTGTTTTATTTTTTACAGGCCTTACTATAAATGTAGGCACTGGCATATGTCATGCTAAAATTATTCGTGAACTTTCTAAAAATGCTACAATTGAATCTAAAAAAAATGAAAATGTTGAAGAGAAAAAACCTATTATCGGAAACAACAAAATATAACTAATAGTTGTACCTGTAGATTTCGCGGATGATGCATTAAAATTCGATAATTCTTTATCGAATATCAATAATTTGGTCGATTAAGATTACTAATGCTTGCATTTTATTTATAACATCAATATCATCGCATCATTCATTATTAATATCTTAAGGAGAACAACATGTCTGATGCATTAGGAATGATCGAAACCAAAGGTTTTGTTGCAATGGTAGAAGCAAGTGACGCCATGGTAAAAGCCGCTAAAGTTGAATTAGTCAGCTACGAAAAAATCGGTGGTGGTTATGTAACTGCTGTAGTGCGTGGTGATGTTGCCGCAGTTAAAGCTGCAACCGATGCCGGCGCCCGTGCTGCACAACAAGTTGGCGAATTAGTATCGGTACATGTCATCCCAAGACCACATGCAAATATCGATTCTGCATTACCTTTAGGTCGCGAAAAATCTAAATCCAAATAAATGACATTGTAAATGAAAAAATATTGTCTTGGAGAAATGAGAAGCTGCCTTATGATAAAAACAAATATCAATTATGCTATATGGAATTTATCCCGGAAATCGCGCAGCGATTATCCGGGATCCAGAAAAACCGCCTGGATCCCGAATCAACAAGCTGGGTTCGGGATGACAAGAACTAAGGAGCTTAAGTAATGCAATTAG
Source organism: Gammaproteobacteria bacterium (assembly GCA_050123335.1). Classification (GTDB taxonomy): domain Bacteria; phylum Pseudomonadota; class Gammaproteobacteria; order UBA12402; family UBA12402; genus JASFHF01. The sequence goes on along the minus strand of JASFHH010000005.1, from coordinate 16,736 downwards.
GTAAAATTATCGGCACCGTGGTTTCCAGCCAAAAAGATGAAAAGCTCGAAGGATTAAAACTTCAAATCGTTAAACATGTTGATATTGATGGCAAACCGATGAATTCGTTTGTAATCGCAGCTGATTCCGTCGGCGCTGGAGTTGGTGAAATTGTTTTGGTCGCAGCAGGAAGTTCTGCACGTCAAACAATCTCGACCTCCGGTAAACCAGTGGACGCTGTCATTATGGCAATTGTTGATGAACTAGAAATCAACGGCGAAACTAAATATTCTAAATAGAACACTGGATCCCGCGGTTAAACCGCGGGATGACAGTAGAAGGACTCTGCTATGTCTATTAGCGAACAACAAATAAGTTCGATTGTCGATCGTGTAGTTAATAAATTGGTAATTCCTGCTGCGGAAACTAAAATAAAAAGCGCACCACAAAAACCAAATATCACCACACAAACTAATGACACCCCGGGGTGTTTTACTGATATCGAAGAAGCAATTCTTGCTGCAGAAAAAGCTTTCCTCGAATATAAAACCATTCCGATAGAGCAACGTAAAAAAATCATTACTGCTATTCGTGAAATCTGTACCGAAAACATTGAACAAATTGCACGATTAGCACTTTCCGATACTGGACTTGGTAGATACGAAGATAAATTAAAAAAGAATGAATTGGCAATTAACAACACTCCGGGCATAGAAGATTTAGAACCAATAACTTTTACCGGCGACAACGGCTTAACCATTTTAGAACATGCACCTTATGGATTAATCGGTTCTATCACGCCCTGCACTAATCCATCAGAAACAATTATCAGCAATACCATTGCTATGATTGCTGGAGGCAACGCTGTTGCTTTTAATCCACATCCAAGCGCTAAAAAAATATCTGTCTTAACTATCAGCTTAATTAATAAAGCAATTATTTCTGCTGGTGGTCCGCCAAACTTAATCACAACCGTGATCAACCCAACAATTCAATCAGCACAAACTTTAATGAAACACCCAAAAATTAATTTGCTGGTAGTTACCGGCGGCCCTGCTGTAGTAGATGCCGCAATGCAATCCGGCAAAAAAGTTATTGCTGCAGGACCAGGCAATCCTCCAGTTGTAGTTGATGAAACTGCAGATATTGATAAAGCCGGCCGCGATATTGTGATAAGTGCATCCACTGACAATAATATTATTTGTTTAATTGAAAAAAATATTATTGCAACTCGCGCTTGCGCAGACGAATTAAAAAAAGCATTAATTAAACATGGCGCAGTTGAACTTAATAATTACCAAGCTAAACAATTAGAAAAAATTATTGTGCAAGATGGCCACCCAAATAAAAAATGGGTTGGCAAAGACATTCAATTAATTTTGCAACAAATTGGATTGCAAGTCGATCCATCTAAACGTTTAGCTTTTGTTGAAACTGATGCTAATCATCCATTTGCAAAATTAGAATTATTAATGCCGGTATTACCATTTATTCGTGCAAACGATGTTGATGAAGCAATTGAAATTGCTTATCAATTAGAAGATGGATGTTTTCATACTTCGGTTATGCATTCAAAAAATGTTGAACACTTGCATAAAATGGCGGTAAAAATGAATACCTCCATTTTTGTAAAAAATGGTCCGGCACTTGCAGGACTCGGTATTGAAGGTGAAGGTCCAGCATCTTTTACCATTGCTTCACCTACCGGCGAAGGTGTTACTACCGCACGTCACTTTACCAGAATTAGAAGATGTGTATTAAGCGGATATTTTAGGATTGTCTGATGCCAAAAACAGCGGAACAAATTGTGCAAGCTGTAAAAAACGCCGGAATAATTGGCGCAGGTGGCGGCGGATTTCCTACACATGTAAAATTACAAACAAAAGTTGATACCATCATTGCTAATGGTTCTGAATGCGAACCACTTCTTGCCAGCGATCGCACCATGATGGTACAAAAACCAGAATTATTAATCGAAGGCATGAAATATGCAATGCAAGCAACTTCTGCTAAGCAAGGAATTATTGCATTAAAATCGCATTATCACGACGCAATTGATGCAATCAAAAAACATTTACCATCTGATGGATCGATCAAATTACATTTGTTAGATAATTATTATCCCGCAGGCGATGAATTTTTATTAGTGTATGAAGTAACCGGAAAAATAATTCCCGAAGGCGGCATCCCATTAAACGTTGGCATTGTCGTAAATAACGTAATCACTTTAATGCAGATTGCACATGCAGTTAACGGCAAACCGATAACTGAACGCGCAGTAACTTTAATTGGAGAACTTCGCGAACCAAAAGTTGTAATTGTTCCAATTGGCACAACTTACAACGATTTAATTAAATTAGCAGGTGGCTTAAAAATTAAAGACGCTGTTTTAATTGATGGCGGCCCGATGATGGGAAAAATTGTTGATGATTGGAATCAAGGTATCGGTAAAACTACCAGTGGTGTAATTGCATTACCTAAAAATCACTTATTAATTCGTAAAGCAAAAAAACCTTTGGGACAAATAATCAAACAAACAAAATCTGCATGCTGCCAATGCTTTCGCTGCACCGATCTTTGCCCGCGCAATTTATTAGGACACGAATTATATCCGCACATGACAATGCGCACAATAGCATACAACAGTGCTGAACCAACAAAGCATATTACTTCTGCTTTTTTATGTAGCCAATGCGGCATGTGTGAATTGATTGCTTGTGATTTTATGCATCTTTCACCTCGCAAAATTTTTGCAGAATATAAAAGCGAATTAATATCTCGTGGAGTAAAAAGCCCACATAAAAATGCACCGGCTAAAGCCAATTCACAATTTAAAAATCGTAAACCATCGATTCAAATGGTAATGAAAAAACTTAACTTGGAAAAATATAATTGCAAACCGGTTTTTGCAGGAATACAGCAAATCAAAATGGTACGCATTCCGCTAAACAAACACGTTGGAGCACCTGCAATTTCCCAAGTTAATCTAGGACAAATGGTACGCAGATGTGATATTATAGCGGCTACGCCGCAAGATAAGTTAGGCGCCGTTTATCACGCGTCAATTGACGGCAAAATAACTGAGGTAAATGATAATTATATAGAGATTAAATATGCAAAAACCATCGCTAGGACTAATTGAATTCAACTCAGTAGCACGAGGCATGTTTGCAACTGATGCAATTGCCAAAAAAGCTCCGGTTACAATTCTTAACAGCAACCCAATCTGCCCAGGTAAATATATGGTTATTTTTGCGGGCGAAGTTGCCGATGTCGAAGAATCATTGCAAGCAGGTATTAACGTTGGCGATGATGGCGTAATTAATAATTTATTCTTACCGCAAATTCATTTGGATGTGATTCCCGCTGTTGCCGGAACAACTGAAATAAAAAAATTTGATGCCGTTGGTATTATCGAAACTTTTTCAATCGCATCCTGCATTGTTGGAGCAGATTTAGCCGCTAAAACATCACCAGCAAAATTAGTAGAAATTAGATTAGCGAACGGTTTAGGTGGTAAAGGTTATTTTGTGATGACCGGAAAATTAGCTGACATTGAAGCTTCAATTGATGCAGCAAAAAAACACATTAAAACCGAAGGATTATTAGCAGGATGTGAAATTATTCCAGCACCGCATCCGGATTTGATTGAAGAAATTTATTGGACAGGAATATAAAATGCAATTAGCAAAAGTAATCGGCACAGTAGTTGCAACACAAAAACATGAGGCTTTAAACGGCATAAAAATTTTAATGATTCAGCCATTAAATGACGATCTAAAACCAACAGGCAAACCAATTGCTGCAGTTGATCCAGTGGTAAAAGCAGGATTAAATGATTTAGTACATTGGATAACAGCAAGAGAAGCTGCATTAACTTTACCAGATTCATTTACACCTGTTGATGCTGCGATTACCGGAATTGTAGATCAAGTTAATCAAGAAGATGTTGGAATTTTAGATAAAGAGGAAATATTTGAATGATCTTAGCCAGAGTTAAAGGCAATGTAGTTGCAACTGAGAAACATCCTTGTTACAAAGGACATCGAGTTTTAATCGTGCAACCAATTGACGAACAAGGCAAAGATTTAGGTAATTCATTTTTAGCTTGTGATACAGCTCAAGCAGCACCTGGCGATGTTGTATTAATTCAACGCGAAGGTAATACAGCCAGACAATTGCTGGGAACTAAAGATGATCCATTTCACTCTGTAATTGTAGGTATAGTAGATAAAGTGACACATGCGCATGTGTCATCCCGGACCCAGTCAGTTGATCCGGGATCCAGATAATATATAAGAGGGAATAATTATGACCGATAAAATCGAAGAACTTGTTGAAGTTATTGCACGCCGCGTGACTCAAAAATTACAACAAGCTGGAATAACTCAACCAGATTTAGTTGCTGCTGGTGCATGCGGTTTATCACCAGACTCATGCGAACATTGCGGCTTATGTGTGATTAAAAAACCTGAAGCAATAAATAATATGTTGCGTGAAGGCGCAGATCGCATCGGCGCCAATCCAGGAATCGATCGTAATGTTGACACAAAACTTGCCGGCATGATTGATCACACCTTATTAAAACCAGATGCAACCCGTGAACAACTTAAAAAAGTTTGCGATGAAGCAAAAAAATATCATTTTGCTACTGTTTGTGTAAATTCAAGTAATATCCCTTTTGTATCACGCGAATTAAAAGGTAGTAGTGTCAAACCAATTGCAGTTGTCGGATTTCCATTAGGAGCAGCCAGCCCGCAATCTAAAGCGTTTGAAGCAAAAGAAGCAATCAAAAACGGCGCTGAAGAAATTGATATGGTAATTAATATTGGTGCACTAAAATCCAAAGATTATGTAACTGTTTATCGCGATATTCTAGCAGTAGTTGAAGCATCCAAACCACATAAAGTAAAAGTTATTTTGGAAACTTCTAATTTGGATCACGACGAAAAAGTTATTGCGTGTGCGTTATCCAAAACTGCCGGCGCTGCATTTGTAAAAACTTCTACTGGCTTTGGTTCCGGCGGTGCAACTGTGGAAGATATTGCATTAATGCGCAAAATTGTAGGAAGTGACATGGAAGTAAAAGCTTCCGGAGGAATTCGCAGCACAGAGGATGCAAAAAAAATGATTGAAGCAGGCGCTGATCGCATCGGCGCATCAGCTAGTATTGCAATTGTAACCGGCACAAAAGCCAAAAGTGGAAAGTACTAACAGGAGAGCAACATGACAAAAAGTAATTTTGAACTAAGAACTTTAATTTTTATTGATAGTTTACAACCGCAACTAGCACAATTTATTGCTAAAGATAATAAGGTTTACGATCCGGCAGAGTATGATGCTGCATTAATGCTGGAAATCGCACCGGCGATGGAAATTCACAGCATGATTGATATGGCCCTAAAAAATACTGCTGTGCGCTTAGGTTCTGTCGTAACTGAAAGGCAATTCGGTTTAATGCAAGTACAACACGCTGACCAAGGTGAAGTAAAAGAAGCAGGCAAAGCAGTACTTCGTGAAACAGGATTAAACGAAAATGATCGCGCTGAAGTTAAAATCTTGACTAATAAAATTATCAGAAGCGTTGAGCAAGATCATGCAATTATGTTTACCGGAACTGCGCGCGGCAATATGGTTTTAGCTGGCGAATCTGTTTTGATTATGGAAACAACTCCCGCAGCTTATTTAACCATTGCATGTAACGAGGCATTAAAAGCTGCGCGAGTTAAATTAATTCAAATTAAACCATTCGGTGCATCGGGACGTTTAACCATGAGCGGACCAGAAGCGGAAATTGATGCTGCAGCGGAAGCCGCAAGTTCGATTTTGGAACAATTAAATAAAATGCAAGCAAGTGGCACAAGCAAACAACTTGGATAAAAATAATGGGCGATAGAAAAACCTACATAACCAATGAAATCGTAAAATATTCACAAAAACTCGACGAAAAAGGTTTTGGTGCAAATCACGACGGCAACATTAGCGCAAAGTTTGATGATGTATTGCTAGCAACTCCAACTGCGGTTAGCAAAGGTAACATTGTTGCTGATATGATTATCACTTTAGATATGGACGGCAAAAAAATTGAGGGAATTGGCAAACCGTTCTCTGAAATTAAATTACATTTAGCAGCTTACAATGCACGCACCGAAGCAAAAGCTGTGGTACACTCTCATCCTCCTTTTGCCACAGCGCATGGATTAGTTGGCAAGCCACTAACTCCATGTTTACCTGAAGCTATAGTTTCCATCGGTGATATTATACCAGTCACTCCTTTTGCGATGCCAGGCGCACCAGAAAATGATAGCATAATTACTGAAGCACTTAATCAAGCAGATGTATTGATCATGCCGGGAAATGGTGTGTTAGCTATTGGCGATAGCGTTGAACAAGCTTATTTGCGGCTTGAATTAGTTGAACATGTAGCTAAAATACAATTTTATGCGCAACAAATGGGAACACCAAAAACTTTTGCTCCAGAAAATCTAAAGAAACTTTTAGAGAAGCGCGCATCAATCGGACTTGGTCCGAAAAAATCCGAAAGGAATAATTTAGATTTAATTAAAGAATTAATTGCCGAAGAAATTAAAAAACATTTATAACAACATGGATCCCGCGGTCAAGCCGCGGGATGACAATGACATGAAAACCACAATTATAATTCCAGCGCGATATGCGTCCACTAGATTACCCGGCAAACCATTAATTAAAATTGCTGGTAAAACTATGCTGCAACGCGTTTATGAAATAGCAATTGATGCAATTAAAAATATTGCTGATGCAAAAATATTAATTGCTACTGATGATAAACGTATCGCCGATCATGCTAAAAAAATTGGCGCTAATTTTGTAATGACACCTGTCAGCTGCCCTACCGGGACCGATCGGGCATGGAAAGCAGTTGAACAGTTAAACTATAAACCTGAATTCATCTTAAATTTGCAAGGCGATACACCATTTACTCCACCAGACTTTATTACTAAATTAATTGAAACCGCAACTCAGGATAAAAACGTAAAAGTCATCACACCAGTTACACAATTAAGCTGGAAAGAATTAGATAAATTACGTGAACACAAAAAACAAACTCCATTTAGCGGTACTACAGTCATTTTAGATAAAAATAATAACACACTATGGTTTTCCAAAAATATTATTCCGGCAATCCGCAAAGAAGAAAAATTTAGACAAGAATCTAATCTATCGCCAATTTATCGCCATATCGGTATTTATGGTTATCGTTATGAGATGCTGCAAAAATACGTGACTTTAAAACCAACTCATTACGAAAAACTAGAAGGATTAGAACAATTACGTTTATTAGAAAATGGTTTTGCAATTCGAGCAGTGCCTGTTGATTATCAAGATCGACCAGCCATGTCTGGAATTGACACAATTGAAGATGTTAAACGAGCAGAAAAATTACTTATAAGTTAACGTGAGTTATAGATAAGCTCAACATTTGTAATCACCTACAAAATCCCTACACATTTTTGTTATTTTGTCATAGGTTTTTTTTAATTTAGCTTCATCATAATTGACTTTTTGCTTACTCCGTACCATTTGTTCACAACATTCATCAAAACTTTCATCAAGATAATGTTTCAAACTAAGAAGTTCTTCTACTGCACGCCTCATTTGCGCCGAAGTCATTTTTGTTTTATGTTGACCAATCTGATTTTGTAACGCGTTTTTTATACATTCATTAATACTCATATCATGCAAAGCAGCATATTCAGCCGCTTCTTTATGTAAAGCACTACCAATACGTACGTTCAATGTACCATTAAAAGATTTTAAAGGTTCCCGTCCTAGTTTTTTACATGTTTTTAAATAATCATCCACTGCTTTTTTAAATTCTTTTTCAAGTGCATCAACAGTTTTTGCTTCATAGGTTACTAAATCATTTACATATAGCACGCTACCATATAAGCACTTATCTTGCGTACTAACTTCTATAGAGCCAATAAAATTTTTATACTTAAATACTACACTCATATCAAACCTTCTTGTTCTAAAGTAGACAAAATTGACTTTACTACATATGCCTTTAAGATTTTACTTGGATGTGGTTTGTGCAAATGAATTAAGCAATCATTTTCTTCATGATAAAACTTAACCCTAGAACCACTGCCTCGTATTTCCACAAAACCCAAATGATTCAACATGCTGGTTAACTCAACCCAGGTAAAATCTTTTGGTCTTGTTTTAAATCTTGTTATTAATTTCTTATTCTTTGGCATATCTTATAATAGCATATTTAAAGCACTATGCAACTATAAAACAGTTGCATATTAAGGCAAACAAGTTTATCATTCAGATCTTTTTTGATATTATTTGCTACTTATTGTTTCATATTGACTATTATGGCACCCATTCCCGAATAGCCAAGGCTATTCGGGAATAGAGTCCATAATGGCCATAACATAGGATATTATATGCGATTTTTTCTATGCCGGCATGGCAATACTTTTGGACCAGATCAACAAGGCGGTGAACGCGTTTTCATGTGCGGCAGCAAAAATGATATCCCGCTGGTTGAATCCGGCCGTGCTCAAGCTCGCAACATGGCAAAATATCTTGCTGACAACAACATCAAACCAACCGCAATTTATGCCAATCATTTAATTCGCATCTGGGAATATGCTGAAATTATAAAAAAATATTTTTCGGAAAACCAAAATATTGAAATTCCTTTATATAAAGATGAACGCTTACTGGAACTTGATTATGGAAATTGGGCGGGATTAACTTCTTCAGAAGTAATTGCTAAATTTGGTCAACAAGCCTGGGATGATTGGCAAAATAAACGCATCATCCCCAATTATGCACCGCATAATTGGAAAATGACACGCGAAAAAATTATAGAAAATATTCATAGTTTTTTTGATGATCTTAAACATAAGCATCTTAATGAAACTGTAATTGCCATCGGCAGCCAAGGATCAATTACTTTTGCAAATGAAATGTTTACTGGCGGCATGGAACAAGCAATCAAAGATGATCACTATAAAATTAAAACTGGCTGTTTTGCTGAAATCAGTTATGATAATGATAAGTGGAATTTAATTAAATGGAATGAAAAACCATAAACTGTCATACACAAAAAAATAATCAAACAGCCTGGATCCCGCGGTCAACAAACTTGGCCGCGGGATGACAACAAACAAAAGGAATACAACATGAGAACTCCTATTATTGCCGGCAACTGGAAAATGAATAAAACTATTGATGAAGCTTTAGCGCTGGTCAAAGAAATTCACTATGGTTTAACTACTCCGCCAGAAGCAGAAATTATTGTTGCCCCAGTTTTTACCGCATTAAATACTGTTGCGGAATTTTTAAAAAATTCATTTATTAGCGTTGCTGCACAAAATATTTTTTGGGAAGATACTGGCGCGTATACTGGGGAAGTTTCTGGATTATTTGCTAAAGATGCCGGCGCTGAATATGTAATTATTGGTCACTCAGAAAGAAGACAATATTTTAATGAAACTGACGAAACTGTAAATAAAAAAATTAAAGCCGCACTTAAACATCAATTAATTCCAATTTTATGTGTAGGTGAAACTTTGGAACAACGCGAGGCAAATCAAGTCGAAGAAATAGTTCGCCAGCAAGTAACCCAAGGGTTAGTTAGCTTTTCTGCAAACGATATCGATAAATTAATCATTGCGTATGAACCAGTATGGGCAATTGGTACTGGTAAAACCGCAACGCCGGCACAGACAGAAGAAGTGCACGCGATTATCCGTAAAATCATTGCGGAACAATTTGGTACCGAATTAGCAGAAAAAATGCGAATTCTATATGGAGGCAGCGTTAAGCCATCAAATAGCAAGGAACTATTAGCTTTAGAAAATATCGATGGCGCTTTAATCGGCGGCGCAAGTTTAAAAGCCAACGACTTTATCGAGATTATTAAAAGTATCTAAAATATTATACCTAATGTATCTCAAAATCTGGGGCTTTTAGCAAATAAGTCTTTAAATAAATTTATGTTAATTTTACGCTTCTTTTTCGGCACAGGGCTTTGAGATAAATTCCCATTAGATTTACGCTTCTTTTCCCGCACAGAATTCTTAGGCTCATTTTTTCGCATATGAGTATTATTTGATTCTTTAAATAAACGCACATTATAACGCTTCTTTTTCTTCTTTTTCTTTCTTCGCACACGAGTATTATTTGAATTTCCAAATAAATTTACATTAAGCTTAAGCTTCTTTTTCTTCTTTTTTTTCTTTTTTCTCTTTCTTTGCATAGGAACATTATTAAAATTCAAAGTAGACGAGACGCTATTACCATAATGTTCACGTAGTTTTTCATACATAATGTTAAATATTTTGCGGAAATATTTGTCGCCATCATCTTCCCCTTTATTATTTTGCTGCAAAATTGTTTTGAACACAGGCATTTCTACAGAATACTTAAATATTACATCTGGATCTTCTATTAATCGATATTCAGCAGAAACTTTTAACAAATCTCCAAGATGAGGACGCTCGGTGTTTTTCATGCCCTTAACTTTAGGCTCGCATTGGTATAATTCTATCGTATATTTCACTGCTTTAGTTGTATTTTTATTTTTATTTAGAAAATTCGCACTAGCTGTTTCTAAAAATTCTTTAGTCGGCGTTTCTATTATTGTTCGTTGGTTAATATTTGCAGGTCGTGTTCCTGTAAAAGTATTTTTTACATCTTGAGTTACAATTTTGCATCCGCTAAATATTTTTGCAATTGCATGCAATAATTCCAGTGAGTTTTCATCAATTTCATATGGCAGTTTGTCTTTTATTTTCAGGTCTTTTGCTATTTGTTTAGCTGATTTATTTTTGCCTTTTAAGTGTCGCGGTCTTACTTTTTTGGACTTTATCAAGTCTTCTTGCTTGATTGTTTCAGTTATACTATATGCTAATTTTTTTTGTTTTTTATACTCTAGGTTGATGGAAGTTATTTTATCTTTTTCTCCAAAAAGTTTAAATACTCTGTTTTTTTTGGATTCTTTAGTTTTAGGGTTAACAACATTGATCTCAAGACGAAAATCTGAAGATTTATAAGAACTATTTTTTTTGGGATGCGGGCTTCCGGTGTTTGGATTAAAATAAAAATTTTTGTTATCAGAATTATATTCTACTCCTAGCTTTTCAAGTTTAGCTTTTGAGTTCGGAGTCAAAACCGTCTTAAGAGGCGTATTAAGCTTACCTTCTTTAAGTAAAATATTTTTCTTTTTCTTAGGCGTTATATAGTTATTTTCCTCAGATATTATATGGTTCTTTTTCTTAGATGTTGTGTCTCCCATCTTTTTACCTATTTCAAGTTACAATCAAAAATACAAAACCATACGCAACCATAGCTGCAGTTGGTTCGCCAATTTTCCTTAAGTATTCCTAACTGAACTCGAAGATAGGCGGCTTACGCCTAAGAGAGTTGTTCCATGATCCTTTATTATTTATTATTAGTATTAATGTGAACTGATATAAGCTCATGTCTTATATTCTATGTATATTATATATTACAATGATGATTTCTGCATATAAAATCAGCAAAATAGTAAAAACATCGCAACCAGTTGAAAAAACAGCATTTTTATGATAAAGAAACCTGCATTCAGCCTTTAAACTCTCGGCCCAACAAGTAAATCTCGGTAGAACGGTCGCGGGAAGCTTGCGGTTTGCGCGTTATAACCTTAGAAAAATTCTTTCGCATAGCTTTTAAAAATTCTTCAAAATCTGCGCCTTGAAAAACTTTTACCAAAAAATTTCCACCAGGCTTCAAAACGCGTTTAGCAAAATCCAATGCTAATTCTGCCAAATACATAGCTCGCGCCTGATCCGTTGCTTTAATACCGCTAATATTTGGCGCCATATCAGACAAAACCAAATCTGCTTTCTGTTGCTGCATACAATCTAACAATTCATGCATTACTTGTTCTTCACGAAAATCACCTTGAATAAATTCAACACCATTGATCGATTCCATTGGCAAAACGTCCAGCGCAAACACTTTTCCTTTGCCTTTAAGAATTTCAATTACAACTTGCGACCAGCCACCTGGAGCAGCACCCAAATCAACTATGATCATGCCCGACTGAATCAAATGATCTTTTTGCTGAATTTCCAATAACTTAAATGCACTACGCGCGCGATAACCACCTTTTTGAGCTTGTTTTACATATTTATCATCGAAATGTTCACGTAACCAACGTTTACTGCTTTTTGATCTTGCCATGTGCTTATTATATAGTAAAATTGCAAGCATTATGAAATTATCTAATGAATTTAAAAAACAATTGCGCAAAAAAGCTCATGAGTTACACCCGATTGTAATGATTGGCGACAAAGGCCTAACTGAAGCAGTACAACTTGAAATTGAGCGTGGCTTATTAGATCACGAATTAATTAAAATCAAAATTGCTAATAATGATAGAAGCGAAAGAAAAAATATTATTGCAAAAATTTGCCGAGACAGAAGTGCTGAGTTAATCCAAGCTATTGGCAAAATTGCAGTGATTTATCGCAAAAACAAAGAATAACTTGAAAGCTTAGGTAGTAAAAATGGAATTAAAACAATGATCGCAGCAATTTATGACACTGTAGGAATTATTGGTGATATTTTAATTATTGGCGCTTATTTCTTGCTGCAACTTGGAAAAGTAAGCGCCAAAGGTTTCCCATATTTATTCCTAAATTTACTTGGCGCATTATTTCTCCTATTTTCTTTAATATTTGCATGGAATTTAGCCGCTTTTATCATCGAAATCTCTTGGGCGTTAATTAGCATTTATGGGATATGGTCTGTCATAAAATCACAAAGATTTTAACGTGAGTTTGGTCTAAGGATTACGCAACCCTATGAAAAAAGGAGGCTGCATGTTGCGAAAGCGCGAAATATTCGGCAAGACAAGGCATTTTTTGATAAGTTAACGAAGGTGTAGCCATTCTACATCGAGTTAACTTATTGAAAAATAACGCCGTATTGCCGAATATTTCGCGTTTGCAGCAAATCCTTAGACCAAACTCACGTTTAATAAATCCGGTAAAGATTTTATAGCTTCAACAAAAGGAATAACTTCAATATCACCATAATACTCGCGTCGATCACCGCCATAAATCAAATATAATTTTGCAATTTTATAATCTTCCTTGAAAGATTTTAAATTTCTCAAATCTTTACTTCTAATCGTTTTATTTTGCTTAATTTCAAACGCAATCAAACCTTTTTCACCATAAACTACAAAATCCACTTCCAATCCAGTACTTGTTCGCCAATAATGTAATTTATAATCAAATTGAAAATAATCATTGATTGCTTTGAGTTCTTGAAAAAACAAAGATTCTAATGCAATACCTCCAACTTCTTCTGTTCTATCAAACGGCCCTTTTGGTCTTAAATATTGATAAACCCCAACATCAAAATAATAAAACTTAGGACTAGTAATCAAACGTCGTTTAGCTTTTTTCACAAAAGGAAATAATCGATATCCTAACAATAAATCTTCTAAAATATTAAAATAACTGACAACAATTTTTTGGCTAATGTTAGCTTCGCGCGCAATTGAGCTCATATTGATTTGCGATCCTTGCGAAAAACTTGCAATCTCTAAAAATCGAGCAAAATCACCAATATTACGCGTCAACCCTTCTTGCAAAACTTCTTCGCGCAAATATGTTTGTACATACGCTTCTAAATATTTTTTTGGTTCAGTTTCTTGAGTTATTGCTGCTAGGCTGCCATATTGAAGTATTTTATCTAAATCAAAATCATCTCCTAATTCTAATGCAATTAATGGATACATATGATAAGTCAACGCTCGCCCAGCTAATAAATTCACTCCTTTGCGTTTTAATGATCTTGCGCTCGAACCAGTTAAAATAAACTTATATTTTTTGTGTTCAATTAAACGATGAACTTCGTTCAATAAAAGCGGAACTTTCTGCACTTCATCTAAAATAATCCAATCAGCGAACCCTGCAGGAATCATGGTTTCCAAACTCTGGGGATCTGCCACCAATCGCTGATACAACCTAGTTTCTAATAAATCTACATATAAAGCATTTGGAGCATTAGCAAGAACACATGTGGTTTTTCCGGTACCACGCGGACCCAAAAGCAAGAAGCTTTTACTATTTTTAAACGGCAACCTCAATAATCTCTTATACATAAAACTATTCATCTATTGTAATTTAGCACCGAAAGGGATAATTTGCAATGCAAATTTGACCTATTAGGGCGAATTCACATTGTAAATTCGCCCTAATAGGGATAATTTGCAAGGTTGTTTATAAACAATCAATGGGTTATGTTTGCTCATTTTTGCACCTTTTTGGTAAAATTAGAATAAATATAGAACAATGTGCTCATGCGCGAGCGTTTCAATCAGGAGCAATCTTTATAAACGGGATAGCTTAATGCTTCACCAATATTTTACAAAAACAGGTTATAAAATCATGAGTTCCAATTTAAACTGGCATTATAAATCTCGCATCTTCATTGAAGATCGGCATACATTATGACCATTTACACAATTTAATCTACATACTGTTTTGTAGATTTATGGCATTGAGATTAAATGCTCGTACATTTTCCCACAAGGTATTTTTTTTTAATATATGTGGCTTATAACTCCTTACTCGCTCAAGTGTACTTTCAACTTTTTCCCATGATATCTTATTTATATCACAGTATTTTTTGAGATCGATTGTATTAGAGGACAGATTAACACCTATGTATTTTTTGCCATATCCAAGGTTTACCACCCCAAAAAATAAATTAGGTTTGCAAAACCCACAGGTCCACCACCCTCTGCTTTTTATAAGCATTTTTGCAATATAATACGGTTTATTATTGTTCGTCCAATCTAATACATTAGACATTTGATGTAATGCTTCGCTCTTATAAATAGCAAGCTTATATAATTCCATTAGAACTATAGATTTACTAATTCCTTTTATGTTAAATTTTTTCTCAAATCGCAGATCGAAAAATGTTTCTTTAAAATTTTCCTTAAAAACGCTATAATATGTATACATATTATTTGTTTGATCCTGAAGTGCAATTAATTTATTTAAGTTGTTTATATTTTCTTGTTTTTTAATATCAATTTCTAATAGAGAAAAAAATGTATTTATGGCTTTTTCTTTGATAATACAATATCCAGGTTTTTTACGATCTTTTTGTAACGTAATATAAATATTCCTTTGTTTAATATCCTGCTCTAAGATTGGGTGTGGTGATAACATGCCTGCATTTATTGTCAATGATTTTAGCGCGCACAATTTTTCTTGGTATTTTCCAATAATCCATCCTTGTTGGAATTCTTCTTTGTGGAATTTATTTATTGCTTTTAAAAATTTTGTTAGAATTATTTTAATATTCTTTGTCTGTTTTTTAATTCGCAGATTAAATACTAGCTCATTGTTTTTTGGAATACAGAAATTAAAAGATATTTTTTTAAAGCCTTTATTGTTCGAATGTCTATCAAGTATTGCTCTAAACATAAAATATATAACTTGAGCCTCAAAATAATAATCGCTTTTTTCAAAAGATTCAACTTTTTTTCGCGTCGGAAAGTATATTATTTGATCTTTTTTTCCGATGTTTTGTATTTTATCGTTTTTGATAATTGCAATGAATTCTTTAACAATATTTTTTATGGTTGCAAATAGTGGGATAATTTTTAAATTTTGCTCTTTTTTTTGTTTTTGAATTAAAGGTGTTTTTTCATCTATGACTATCTCGATGCTTGATGGTTCTTCTTTAGACAACATAGTCCTTCCTCCTTTTATTTATTAACCGATATTTCCCATTTGACCGACAAATGTCATCATCTATTGCAAATAATACCAGATAATTCTTAAGGTTTTCTTACCAAAAACAAAAGAAATTTTTCTTTTTTTAAAGCTAGATGGGAAATATTTGATAATAACAAATCCGGTAAAGATTTTATAGCTTCAACAAAATATATAACTTATATATCTATTTTATTTTGTTTTTTTAGGAATACAGTCTTATTTATGCGGACTATTTGTACTCAACCGCCACAATCTCATATTCAACATCACCGCCGGGAGTGGCAACATTAACCACATCACCTTCCATTTTTCCAATAATAGCGCGCGCGATCGGAGAATTTACTGAAATTTTACCAACATGAATATCGGCTTCATCTTCACCGACAATGTGATAAGTTACTTCTTGTTCATTTTCAAGATTAAATAAAGTTACTGTAACACCAAAAATAACTTTGCCTTCATTAGGAATTTTCGAAATATCGATAACTTGTGCTAAAGATAATTTTGCTTCAATATCTTTAATTCGCGCTTCAATAAACCCTTGTTGCTCACGCGCCGCATGATATTCCGCATTTTCTTTCAAATCACCATGCGCACGTGCTTCGGCAATTGCTTTGATAATATTCGGGCGTTTAACATGTTTTAATTCTTCAAGTTCTTTGCGCAGCGCTTCTATTCCTGCAACCGTCATTGGATATCTTTCCATTAGTTTATTCCTTCTAAAAAACAGACTGGATTCCGCGGTCAACAAGCTGGGCCGCGGAATGACAACAACTACTATAATTCCTCAAAAAAACAACATCGATCCTGCAGTCAAATAACTGAGCTGCGGGATGACAACAACTGTTATAACCCTTCAAAAAATTGTTTAATACTATTTAACCACGAACCGGATTTTGGACTGTGTTTGTTTTTATCTTTAGATAATGATTGTTCTAATTCTTCAATTAATTCTTTTTGTTTATT